>JBAZOB010000010.1:0-38374 GCA_041648895.1 Patescibacteria group bacterium | reverse complement strand
TCCCAACCCCTGCGTCTGGTGCAATGAAGACATCAAATTCACCATGCTCTACCAAAAAGCCAACCAAGATTTATCTATTAATAATGTTGCTACTGGCCATTACGCCAATATTGAGACAATTAACGATTATCAATATATAAAACGAGGAAAGGATGCCAAAAAAGACCAGTCATATTTTCTGTACCGAGTGCCACCAGATATACTAAAACACACCATATTCCCTGTCGGTAATATGACAAAAACTCAAGTAAAAAAGCTCGCCGATAAATATTTGCCCGATTTCCATTTTCACCAAAAAAAAGAATCCCAAGACCTGTGTTTTTACCCTGAGGATTCATATCAGTCATTTATTGGAAAATATGCACGCCAACTAACAAAACCAGGTATCATTGTTAACGAAAAAGGCGAAAGGGTAGGGGAACATTCAGGGTTAGTCAATTATACCGTCGGGCAGCGCCAAGGATTAAGAATCGGCGGCGGAGAAATTTATTATGTTAAAAGGATTGATACTGAACAAAATAAATTAATCGTTAGTCAGCGCTCTCATATATTGTGCGACAATATCAAATTAATCCACCCCATTTTAACTCCTGTCCTATTACAGAAAAGAAGCAATATATTTCAAGTACAAATTAGATACGGTCACAATCCGGCCAACTGCCAAGTTAATATTAGTCGTGATTACAAAAATATTACCTTAAAATTCGAAAAAGCCCAATTTGCCGCTACTCCCGGGCAACACGCCGTTATTTATCAAAAGAATATAGTGATCGGTGGAGGGGAAATCAGGTAAAAATCTTGCAAATATCAAAGATAAATGGTACAATAACAAGATTTAAAAAATAAAAACCAAAAATGTTAGTCCTGCGTCAACTTCATGATTATTTGTACGATAAGATATATCCGTACCAAAAATGGCATAACACCAAATCCAGTAGCTATATCCACTTATTTATATTAATTTTTACCTTATCCTTTTTGATTGACTACACCGCCCAGCAAATAAATATTTACCGCTACGTCAAAGCCGAAACCAATACGGTGACTGTTAATTCTCAACCCAACTACGTTTATCCTATTACCAATGAACTTTTAGCCATTGATTATTCTCGTTCCTCTTTTACCGACGGCTATCTTAATTGGCTTGGACTTCCACTCCCGAAGTTAAATACATATCCATCAATTTAATAAACGACCACAACCAAGTCAGCTCTATCGCCGACCACATAAAAAATCGTTCCTTTTATTCCGCCTACTTACCCAATAATAATTACCAAATCATCCAGATTATTGGTTACGATCAAGCCGGTCAACCAATTACCAATATCCCGCTGCAGTTTTAATCCATTCGAGAAGATAATGTATTATTTAGCACAGTCACCGACTGTGTTTTTTGTTATTATTTGCCAACATATTTCGATCATTGGTCGTTAGTAATTATTTACATTTGACTTGCCGAATATTAATTAGTAATATTAAATAGTCTGTAATTAGCGAAATAGCATGTTTAAAAAAAGTGCTAATTTTTATTACGATGTTCTTTAAAAATCCAAGGTAAGTTAAGCAATTATACAATGCCAACATTACTTAAGATATACATTGCGTGTAAGTCAATGATCTTGAGCAATTAATTATATTCAAGTAAGGGCATATGGTGGATGCCTTGGCAATGAGAGCCGAAGAAGGACGTGGCCTACCTGCGATAAGCCTCGGTGAGGTGGAAGCAACCTTTGACCCGGGGATTTCCGAATGGGAAAACCTTTTATACTTCGTGTATAAAACCCCTTTGTTGAAAAAATAGACAGAGGGGAGAAAACCAAGTGAACTGAAACATCTAAGTAGCTTGAGGAAAAGAAATCGTAAGAGATTCCCCCAGTAGTGGCGAGCGAAAAGGGAACAGCCCAAAATTTAGTTAGTGTAAGACGACAGTCGTTGCTAGCTAGATGGTTGTAAGATCACATGTTTAAATTCTGTCGGATTTAAGTAAAGTTACCAAAAAATATATTAGTCAAAAGCTCTGGAAAGGGCTACCGTAGAAGGTGATAGTCCTGTAGGCAAAAATATATTTTCTTTATAGTGTGATTCTTGAGTAGCGCAGGGCACGTGATAACCCGGCGTGAATCTGCCCTGACCACAGGGCAAGGCTAAACACTCTCATTGACCGATAGTGAACCAGTACCGTGAGGGAAAGGTGAAAAGAACCCCTGTTAGGGGAGTGAAATAGTACCTGAAACCATATGCTTACCAAGCGGTCAGAGCCTTATGTCTTGATCTTGTATCAAGACCAGGGTGATGGCGTGCCTATTGAAGAATGAACCAACGAGTTAGTTATCAGTGGCTTAGGTTAAGTTATATCATAACGTAGCCGTAGTGAAAGCGAGGCTTAAACAGCCGCCATAACAGTCGCTGATACTAGACCCGAAACCGGGTGAGCTATCCATGGCCAGGATGAAACTACATTAAACTGTAGTGAAGGTCCGAACCACTAAGAAGTGCAAATCTTATGGATGAGCTGTGGATAGAGGAGAAATTCCAATCGAACTCGGAAATAGCTGGTTCTCCCCGAAATATATTTAGGTATAGCCTGCGATTTTAATTAAGATAGGTAGAGCACTGAATGGGTTTGAGGAGCGTAAGCTTACTCTATCTAATCAAACTCCGAATTATCTTATGAATATTCGCAGAGTCAGACTGTGGGAGCTAAGTTTCATAGTCAAAAGGGAAACAGCCCAGACCATCGTCTAAGGTCCCCAAGTTGTAACTAAGTGGAAAAGGATGTTTTGTTACTGTGACAGCCAGGAGGTTGGCTTAGAAGCAGCCATTCCTTTAAAGAGTGCGTAACAGCTCACTGGTCAAGTGATGATGCGCCGAAAATTCAACGGGGCTATAAGTTACACACCGAAGACATGGGATATCGTGCCTCGCTGGTACGATATCGGTAGGGGAGCGTTCTATATGCGATGAAGTTGTACCGTAAGGAGCGATGGAGCGTATAGAAGTGAGAATGTTGGTATGAGTAGCGTCAAAATACAGGTGAAAAACCTGTACGTCGAAAGTCTAAGGTTTCCTGGGCACCGTTAATCGACCCAGGGTTAGTCGGGCCTAAGCCGAGGCTGAAAAGCGTAGGCGATGGACAAGCAGTTAATATTCTGCTACTGCGAATTTTTTACCAAAAGCAATTTGCATTATCTAACATATGTTATTGCTATTTGCCTTCGGGCATTTAGTAATATCGTTATTTAAAGCCATGCGCTTGACGATGAGGTAACGCGGAAGGGTAAGTTGTGCGTACTTTGGCTATGTGCGTCTAAGGTGTAAGGAGGATTCTCTAGGAAAATCCGGAGAATCATTCAAACTTCGAGCGCCGAATGAAATGTTGCCTCTTGTAGGCGATAAATACAGCCGATCTCAGCTGACAAGAAAACCCTCTAAGTTATAAATTATTCGTAACCGTACCGCAAACCGACACTGGTGGACAGGTACGAAATGTACCAAGACGATCGATAGAACCTTTGCTAAGGAACTCTGCAAAACAGCGGCCGTAACTTCGGGATAAGGCCTCCCTGACATATTTTTTATGTTTTATTACTAAGAAATATAGTTAGGGCGCAGCGAAAGAACCCAGGCAACTGTTTACCAAAAACACAGGTCTCTGCAAAGCCGCAAGGCAACGTATAGGGACTGACACCTGCCCAATGCTAGAAGGTTAACGGAATTTGTCATCCCCTCGGGGAAAAGCGGATTCCCGAAGCCCTAGTGAATGGCGGCCGTAACTATAACGGTCCTAAGGTTTTGTGGTTAAATTATTTGACCACAAAAGGACTGGGACTGTTATAGAAAAATTCGTTACCTATTTATAGTGAAAATTATAAATGTCTAAAAAACCTGGAAAATGCGTGGAAATCCTCAAAAGATTTTAGTACTTATAATAAAGTAATAATCTAAAATACACGGGGAAAATACGCAGGATTAATAATCCTCAGAGACTTATAACCAGGATCCTAAGAATATCAGTATATTTATGGATAAGATAAAGTCCATGCTTGGTAGTAATACCAAGAAGGTTTAGAGCGAAATTCCTTGTCGGGTAAGTTCCGACCCGCACGAATGGTGTAATGATCTGGGTACTGTCTCAGCAAAGGACTCGGCGAGATTGCAAAACCGGTAAAGATGCCGGTTACCTACGATAAGACAGAAAGACCCCGTGAAGCTTTACTATAGCTTGATATTGGGTTGATATTATATTTGTGTAGGATAGGTGGGAGACTTTGAAACCTGGGCGCTAGCTCGGGTGGAGTCATCCTTGAAATACCACCCTAATGTGATGTTAATTCTAACCTGGACCCTCATGAGCATATAAAAAATTTAAAATTTTAAATTTTAAATTTAAAATTTTTGTGCTCCTGCGGGTTCGGGAACAGTGTCAGGTGGGTAGTTTGACTGGGGCGGTCGCCTCCCAAAATGTAACGGAGGCGTTCAAAGGTCACCTTGTCCCGGATGGAAATCGGGATGAAAGCGTAAAGGTATATGGTGGCTTAACTGCGAGACTGGCAAGTCGAGCAGAGACGAAAGTCGGACTTAATGATCTGCTACGTACTAGTGGTAGTCGTAGCACTCAACGGATAAAAGTTACTCCGGGGATAACAGGTTAATTGCGCCCAAGCGCCCACAGCGACGGCGCAGTTTGACACCTCGATGTCGGCTCATCGCATCCTGGGGCTGGAGCAGGTCCCAAGGGTTTGGCTGTTCGCCAATTAAAGCGGTACGTGAGCTGGGTTCAGAACGTCGTGAGACAGTTCGGTCCACATCTGTCGTAGGTGTAGGAAATCTGAGGAGAGTTGCTCCTAGTACGAGAGGACCGGAGTGAACACACCGCTGGTGTACCAGTTGTCCTGCCAAGGGCAGCGCTGGGTAGCTAAGTGTGGCAGGGATAAGCGCTGAATGCATATAAGCGCGAAGCCCACTCCAAGACTAGATTTCCATCCTCCGATTCGTCGGAGGGAGAGGATCCTGGAAGATAACCAGGTACATAGGCAGCAGGTAGAAGTTTAGTAATAAATTTAGCCGAGCTGTACTAATAATCCGATAAATATAATTTTTTGTTTTTTATTGACTTATACGCATTGTATAGCTTAAATAAAGGATCAAGTTTCAAGGATCAAGTATTAAATTACTTGGCACTTGATTATTGATCCTTGATACTTACTTTATGGACAACAACGTTCTGGTGGTTCAAGTGAAGGGGTCACACCTGTTCCCATCTCGAACACAGAAGTTAAGCCCTTCTACACCAATGGTACTTTACCTTCTCAGGTACGGGAGAGTAGGTCACCGCCAGAACATTGTTGTCCATTACATAAAAAGCACCGGATATCCATATCAGGTGTTTTTTTGTTATAATAAAAATCATGAATAATAAGAAACAACCGATATCCATGACCGCCATTCCTCTACCCAATGGTGTCGCTATTAGTGATGGACACAATATTTCAATCTGCTGGCTCCAGGAGGATCAGTATTTGCAGCTCATTGTTCCTACTCACCAATATCCTTTTTCCCATGTTATACACAAAATCCCTATCATTAGAGGTATCTACTTTTTATTAACTAAAATAATTTATCAGTCCATCTATCTCTGCTGGCAAAAATTAAGATTACCACCAAGTAAACCACCGACCGATGCAGCCTCACCATCAACTACTAGCAAGTATATATATTCATTCTTGATTATTATCGGGAGCTTGGTGCTTATTTTTTTACTATCCATTCTATGGTCAGACAACATTTTATGGCGTTTTATTTTACTAACCCTTTCCTATCTAGTGGCCATGAATTCATTGGTGCAGTTAGCCATTATTTGGGTCGGATCATCAGAAATTAGACGAATAAAACAATATCATCATGCCATTTATTCTTTTTTGGCTAAACCCGCCCGCGCCGATCAAATAAAATATGATTGTCCAGTCGCGAGAATAATATTTATCCTCCTTTTTACCACCTATCTCAATTCGTTCTTGCCCATGTACAGTGACAATATGCTTATCAACATCTTGATTTCCATGGCTAGTTACCTGATTATTTTTGGCATTCTTTATGACATTTATTGGATAGCCGCTTTTCACTTAAATAATCATGTATTTTTTCTTATTTACCTACCAATCATTCTGCTCAAAAAACAACTAAAATTACCAAGTAGCCCCGCCCAAAAAAAGGCTATCGAAATAGCCTATAATCAACTTAAACAATCATAAGGGCGCATCCATAGCTACACTTCAACAAAATCAATCTCAAAATCATACTGAGCCAGCCGGGCAGCTTGTTTTTCTGTACACTCCAAGATAATCCTTTTAGGGGTAATTTTCCTATCAATTAATTGTTGAAAAAACTTACGATAAGCATCCAAACCATCAATACCAGCAAAAAGAGCCATCCCCGGTTCGTAGGTTAATTCTTCGTCATATTCATGTCTATTTTGCCACGACAAGTAGGGTAAATTAAGTAACCACAAATCGATATCATGAAGATTGTCGATATTTTGTAGTAAATCAGATTCAATAAATGTGATCATGTTCGCCACCTGATGTTGTTTGGCGTTATGTTCAGCTATTTTTAATGCCTCTTTCGATATATCCGAGGCGTAAAGCTTTATTTTTGATATGTCGAAATTATGATCTTGTGCCCATTTCTTCAATGTCACGGCAATGGCGACAATAATACTGCCACTACCTGTACCGACATCAATAATATCTATTTTCCGATTATCAATATTTTCTTTAATATAATCTAAAGCCCTGGTGACTACTTCTTCCGTATCCGGTCGAGGAATCAAAACTGATGGATCAACATCAAAATTTATCCCGAAGAACTCTTTTTTAGCAATCAAATAAGCAACTGGCTCGCGGTTTTTACGACGAGCAATATATCTTTCGAATTGAAAATAAACCGATTCTTCCAGTAGTGTTTCCGGATAAAAAAACAAATCTTCCTTTGCCAAACCCGACGCTAGAGATAGCAACAACTCAGCGTCCAAACCAGCTGACGTAATACCGGCGTCTTGTAATGCTTTTGTCCCCCACATTAGGGCCAAGCCAATTGTATACATAAATTCACGTGACTCGTGTTATATTAAAAAATTATCAAGAACATTAATCGATCTCTAATTTTTTCTTTTCATCATAAACCGTCAATTGATCAATAATCTGATCCAGATTACCATCCAATATTCCGTCAATATTTCCCCAAGATTCTTTAATCCGATGATCGGTCACTCGATCTTGAGGAAAATTATATGTTCTGATTTTCTCGCTTCGATCTCCCGTTCCCACTTGGCTACGACGTTTATCACCCAGTTCTTGCCGCCGCCTTTCTTCTTCCAGATGCAACAATTTAGCTCGCAGCACCATCATTGCCTTTTGTTTATTTTGCAATTGTGAGCGTTCATCCTGACAAGATGAAACTATACCGGTTGGTAAATGAGTTATTCTTACTGCGGAATCGGTGGTATTTACCCCTTGACCGCCATGTCCGCTCGCTCGATATACATCAATTCGCAAATCATCAGGTTTAATATCAACCTCCACCTCCTCAGCTTCAGGTAACACTGCCACAGTGACAGTTGAGGTGTGTATCCGACCCGATTTTTCCGTCACTGGAACTCTTTGCACGCGGTGGACGCCACTTTCATATTTCAATTTTTTATACACATTCTCACCCGTGAAGGATAGGATCACCTCTTTTATTCCGCCCACCCCCGTTCGGTTAGAAGAAATCAGGTTAACTTTCCAACATTTTTCTTCGGCGTAACGCCCATACATTCTCATTAGATCAGTGCCGAATATTCCGGCTTCATCCCCGCCGGCGCCAGCCCGAATTTCCATAATCACATTTTTACTATCATTGGGATCTTGCGGGAGTAAATCGATCTTTAATTCAGTCTCGAGTTGATTCTTTTGTTGGATCAATTCATCTAATTCAGCTTGTGCCAATTCAATCATTGACTGGTCTTTTTCTTGTTTAATTATTTCGTTATTTTCGGCAATTTGCTGGTCAAGTCTTTCCCATTGCTTTATTTTATTCACAACATCAATCAGCCGGGCATGTTCAGATGAAGCCCGTCTAAATTCAAGTTGATTCTTTACTATATCTGGATTAGCCAGCTTTTTCTCCAAGGTCGAGTATTCAGTGATTATTTTTTGATACCGATCATTCATTCTGCATATCCTCTAACAAAATAAAAAAGACAAGATTAATTCCTGTCTTTAATATAACATAAGTAAAATGTCGCTAATTATCTTTCTTGTCGGTTTTTTTTGATTTGGAAGCTGCTTTCTTAACGACTTTAACTGTTTTCATTTCTTCCTCCAAGCGCTTTTCTTCTTTCTTCTTTTTCTCCACCTCTCTTTTCTTTCGGCGGGTTTCTTGATCTTTAACGATTTGATCAATATCATGTTTGGCTTGTTGTTTTTTCTTCCTAGTTTTCTTGGTTGTCTGTGTTTTTTTCATCTTCTGACTCATTTCTACCATCGATTGAAAGCGATCTACTCGTCCTTCAGTATCAACTAACTTCTGTTTACCGGTAAAAATCGGATGGCAATTAGAACAAATTTCAATTCGCATCTCGGGCACTGTTGATCTGGTCTCAATCACATTTCCGCACGCACAAGTAATCACTGACTGACCATATTTAGGGTGAATATCTTTTTTCATACTTTTCTATAAAAATAGTGGATAACATTCAAATAATATCATAAGACTTAGATACTGACAACTCCTATCCCAGCAATTTTAACCGACGTTTAATTTCTTCATCCACCTCTTCTCTTTCTCGGCCAAATTTCAAGCGAGAAAGCTGTCTAATTGCTTCACCTAATTCCTGATTTGGTTCATTAATATAGATAGTTGACATCGAGAAACCACGGGTGGCTGTACCCTTAACCATTAGTTTTACATAGGCCACATATTGATCAATATTGGCAATATCTGATTTGTTAAACACCGGCATAAATTCTTTTTCCAAGAACTCGGCGTCTTTTGCCGAAGTTCTAAAGATAATATAGGTACCACAGTTACCAAAGACGGCGTCGCGTATCTCTTCCTTGCCACCCACCGATAACTGATCGATAAACTGATGAGCAATAATTAAATTAAGATTATATTTACGCGCTTCCGATAAAATGGTGGCAAAAGTCTTAGTGGCAAAATTCTGGAACTCATCAACGTATAGATAAAATGGTCGCCGCTGCTCTTCCGGCTGATCAGTTCGGGACAGAGCGGCCATGGTTATTTCTTCGGCCAAAATCATACCCACTAGATTAGAATTTAATTCACCCAATTTACCCTTGGACAAATTGGCAATCAATATCTTACCTTGATCCATCACCTCCCTAATATTAAATGAAGACCTGGACTGTCCCAAGGTATTACGCACAGTGACGTTGGTAGTAAACTGACCAAATTTAGCGGCAAAATAGGGGATCATTTCCTCTTTTTCTCTGGCTCCCATTGAACCAAAAACTTTAATCCACCAAGATTTCACCGTCGGGTTAGTCAATTTGGCCACTTTTTCCATCTGATATTCATCGTCGGTAAACAAATTGACAATATCAATAATCGTGCCTGGATTTTCATCGTCAGCCATCAGCGTCAAACAACCGTTGCGGAAATAATCTTGCAGGCGTGGGCTGAAGATTTCTTCACCAAACATTTTTATCATAATATTCAAAGCCGACATTGATCTTAATTCTTTTTCTTCTGGAGTTCTGGCTTCAAAAAGATTTAAACCCATGGGCATATCCAAATCGCCGCCCGGATCAAAATAAATCACATCATCGGCTCTTTCTCGTGGGACATGTAGCAAACATTTTTCCGCCAAATCACCATGAGGATCAAGCACACATAAACCCTTGCCACTGCGCATGTCTTGCAGAATATTACTAAAGAGGAACTCAGTTTTACCACTACCAGTTCGGCCCAAGATATACATGTGTCGGCCCCGACCATCACCCCGCTCTTCAATAAAAACATTTTTACGCACACCACGATAAACGTTAATGCCCAATTTCAGACCAGAAGTAGGCGCATCTGGAGGCATGGGGGCACGTTTAGCTAATAGCCAATTAATATTGGGTGTGTCCACAAACTGATTGGGAAAATGAATGACCGTGGCTAATTCTTTAGTATTTAGTACCATCCTGGAGTCATCAACAAAACGACGGAAGATATAATCTTTGATAATTTTGTCTTTATTTGAGTTGACTCGCTTGAAACCATTCATGTCTGGAAATAAGAACTGGCTGAAAGCACTAAATATATTATCCAAATTATTTTTAGCCGAAATCTGATCGTGAGCGGAAGAAACTATTCGGATATGAGTTTCAAAACCGACTTTAGATGATTTTTCCTCCAAGGCTTTGATCATATCTTGTTGGACCTGAGTTAAATGCACCGGTTTATCTTCGTCACGGCGAAGAGATTTGTCGTCACCCGCTGCCTGGCTCTGTAAATTCTGTAGAATAAACTGTAAAGCTTGTCCGATAAAACCTAGCACTTTCATTATCCAGCTTTGTTCGTAAATCGGCTTGCCTTGTTGCATATTGTGAGCAGACAATTTACCCTTCCGGTGCCACACATTGTCAATTGGACGAATGATAAATTGGATAGCTGCCCCCTCATCATCAGCTAGTTTACTCAGGGCGTTAGTAATGTTATTTAGAGGATCAGATTCCATCTGATCATACGTCTTAATCGGATACATAAAATTCTTGTTGAAGGTCAGATTAGCCGCCTCCACATAAGAGTTTTCCTGGAAAATATTGTATCCATCTTGCACTTCATCAATAATCGCATCTGGCAACTGGGCGTTCATCTGTTTTCTCACCAGCTCCACTAATTCTTTCGGAACAACCACATAAAAATCCGTCAAGCCGTTTCTGGTAGCGATTTCGATACTAATATGTTTTTCACCCAATATTTTGTTACGCCAAGCACCAGTATATATACTGTAAAAACTAGCATAAAGATGTTCAGCTACCGCGATTACCTCTTTGGGCTGTTTCTTTGAATCACTTTCCGGAGTCTGTTTTTGGACCCGAACTTGTAAAACTGACATATCTAACGTGCGACGAAAACTCTCCTGATTTCGCCATATATTTTTAATTATTAGGTATATTGCCCACAACAAAAACCCCCCCGCCACAATTGATCCGATCACAATGCCTATTGTATAGAAAAAATCCATTAATTAGTCATTTTTTGATGGTGTATTGCTAACTATTTTCTCTTGAATTTCTTCAGTTGTTTTAATGCCATTAATCAGTTCAAATAATATCTGTGTCGCTGGGTAATACCCCATTACCGAGGCTATAACATATAAACTTCTCGCTAAGTCCTCACGTGAATATTTTTTTATTGAAACCGTTTTCTTCTCTTTTGCAGCTTTTATCTTGATACTCGTTGTGCCTTTATCGCTAACTAGCGCTTTCTCATCTGTTGGCAATTCTAATCCCCCTTCTTTTTTGGTTGGGATAACAGAAAAGTTCTCAATCTGTTTTTCAACAATTTCAGCCGGTTTTTCTATGCCCGTTCCCAAACCTGACGGGAGAAATTCGGGGCCAGATTCCGAAGAACCCCCATTCTCCGTAGGTTTTTTAGTGGAGCTTGCCAGATGCGGGGCGCCTTTGGGTTTTTCTATTGGAGCATCAGCCATATCATAAGCAATTAATTATTATTTCATAACATTATATCTTATTTTATCATATTAGTCAATAATACACTAGTGTAATTTATGTTTAAACATTATTATATATATTGACTAAATACGAAAAATATGATATGTTTCCATGCGTAATTATATTATTTCATTTTTTATTATCATTAATTATAATTAAAGATAATAAAATTAATAAACAAACTAAAAGTAAAAGGAGAAACAAATGAGTAATCCTCAAATTGAGACCGTCGTAAAATTAATTGAAACCGCTCAAACCAACCTTAAATCAGCCCAATCTCTACTGAGTGAGCTTAAAGAAGGAAAACCAACCAAAAGTAATAAAAAAAATAATGAGCCTGCCATTCTTCCGGAAACAGAATCTAGCGGTACCGACGAAGAAGGCAAAGTGATTGAAGGAGTTTTTGATGGCCAAACCATGATCGATGCCGAAGGCAGGAAATACCCAGTTCCGGCCAACTACGCCAGTAAATCAAAATTGGTAGCAGGAGATATCCTTAAATTAACAATTCAAGATGACGGCCGTTTCATTTATAAACAGATTGGGCCGGTTGATCGTAAAACTGTTATTGGTATTTTAGAACAAGAAGGGAATCATTTTCAGGTTAAGGCCAATGACAAAAAATATAATGTTTTATTAGCATCAGTTACTTATTTCAAAGCTAATAATGGTGATGAAGTAACCATTATTATCCCAGCCAATGAAGAAAGCGACTGGGCATGTATTGAAAATGTTCTTTCCACTGATTAATCATCAGATATATTTTTTAAATATTAGATTCCATGAGGTAAATTAATCACGTGCTGGCTATTTTGCAGCCTGTGATTAATATTTATATTTGACATCTCAAAAACTGTTGTATAAAATATATTAGTAAGCTTTTGTTTTTGCAACTTAACAGCATTTAATTGACAAGAAGATAAATATACTTGTCTTTTCTTTTGTTTATATCATTTCGTTTTTTTAGTTTAGTTTGTAAACTATAAACTCTTTTTTAAGAGTTTGATCCTGGCTCAGCTCGAACGTTAGCGGCGTGCTTGATACATGCAAGTCGAATGAATTAGATTCATGGCGGATTGGTGAGTAACCCGTTGGTACCTACCCTCAACACAGGGATAACCCCGAGAAATCGGGGATAATACCTGATAGTCTAAAATTTTCATTATGTTAATTTTAGTAAAGCTCCGGTGGTTGAGGATGGGCCTGCGTACTATCAGCTAGTTGGTAGGGTAATGGCCTACCAAGGCAATGACGGTTAGGGGTTCCGAGAGGATGACCCCCCACAGTGGGACTGAGATATGGCCCACACTCCTACGGGAGGCAGCAGTAGGGAATATTCCGCAATGCCCGAAAAGGGTGACGGAGCGACGCCGCGTGTAGGATGAAATCCTTCGGGATTTAAACTACTTTTCTATGGGAAGAACTCTGACTGTACCATAAGAATAAGTTGCGGCTAATCACGTGCCAGAAGCCTCGGTGATACGTGAGCAACAAACGTTGAGCGGAATGATTGGGCGTAAAGCGTGCGTAGGTGGCAAGGTAAGTCGTATGTAAAATCTTTTGACTTAATCAAAAAAGCATATGCGAAACTACCTAGCTAGAGCGTAAGTAGGGTAAGTGGAATTCCTGGTGTAGGAGTGAAATCCGTTGATATCAGGAGGAACACCAATGGCGAAGGCAACTTACTGGCTTAATGCTGACACTAAGGCACGAAAGCGTGGGTAGCAAACAGGATTAGATACCCTGGTAGTCCACGCTGTAAACTATGGACACTAGCTATTGGCGGCATCGACCCCGTCAGTAGTCACAGCTAACGCGTCAAGTGTCCCGCCTGGGGAGTACGGTCGCAAGATTAAAACTCAAAGGAATTGACGGGGACCCGCACAAGCGGTGGAGCATGTGGTTTAATTCGACGGCAAACGAAGAACCTTACCAGGACTTGACATCTCGGGAATTTCTCTTAATCGAGAAAGTGCCGCAAGGAACCCGATGACAGGTGCTGCATGGTTGTCGTCAGCTCGTGTCGTGAGATGTAAGGTTAAGTCCTCCAACGAGCGCAACCCCTATTGCCTGTTTTATATGTCAGGCGAAACTGCTCCGGTAACGGAGAGGAAGGTGGGGATGACGTCAAATCAGCATGGCCCTTATGTCCTGGGCAACACACGTGCTACAATGGGAGTGACAACAGGTTATTGCCAAGTCGCAAGACGGAGCTAATCCTTATAAACACTCTCTCAGTTCAGATTGAGGGCTGCAACTCGCCCTCATGAAGATGGAATCGCTAGTAACCGCAGGTCAGCTATACTGCGGTGAATACGTTCCCGGGTCTTGTACACACCGCCTGTCACGCCACGAAAGTCAGCAACGCCCGACACTCGCATTTATTGCGAACTAAGGTGGGGCTGGTAATTGGGACGAAGTCATAACAAGGTATCCGTACGGGAACGTGCGGATGGATCACCTCCTTTTAGGAATTATTATTTTTTGGAGGCTGCATTGTTAAAGACTAGTGATCGGTTTACCATTTTCGTTTTCTGATTTCTAGCCTTTAACACTGCGGTCTTCAAAAATAAATTCTCTAAGGTCGGATTAGAAATATTTATTATTTCTAAATAAAAGATAAGTATTTCTTCTTGTCGATTAATTGTTGTTAATAAAAAAATAACCCTAGCAAAGGGTTATTTTTTTAGTCTTCGATATAAAATATAAATGGGCGCGGGAGGACTCGAACCTCCGACCTCGTCATTATCAGTGACGCGCTCTAACCACCTGAGCTACGCGCCCAAACAAAAATTTAGTACATTAATAAAGTAACATCTATTATCGGACAGAGCAAATTCTATTTTTTCCCACTAAACCATCCCCAAATCTTCTTACCAGTATTTTTAATTTTATTTCCGACTTCGGTCGCTATATTTTTGACAATATTGACTTGCTTTACCAAAAAACCGTTATTGTTAGCCGAAATATTATTTATCACCCTATTCTTAATTACATCATATTTTTCAAAAAGAATCTCTTTTTCAACATAATCAGACTGAATATGACTTTCCATATATTTACTCAAAAAACTGGCGATTTCCCTTTGTCCATTCTTTGACAAATATCCGAAGGCAGTATCGCTATTCAAATATTTATCGTCAGCAAAAGTCCCAAATAAATCTTGCCTCAATTGATTATTAAATCTGATGACGCTTGACAATTTATCTATCTGATTCATCGTTTCATATTCCATTACTTTCTTATCATCAATATTATTCAGGCCGGCATTCAATCTTTCTACAGCGTCATTTCCATCGAGAAAAATATATTTGTTATTTTTTTGATCGAAAAAACGAAATTTAACCACGGGGGAATCATTGAAATAATTAATAATATCAGCATGGCTTTGATTGAATATCATCTTGTTATCTGGAAAAGCTTTTTCTTCTTTAACTGATTTTATACTTGGACCCAACACTTTTTGCCAGTATGATTTAGGATTAATTTTCTCTCTTTTATTAAAAATTACATCACGAATTTTATATATTTCCTTATTTCTATTTATTTCTTTGAGCACCACTTTCGGATCTAATTCGCCGGTCTTTCTTTTATTTGACCGTTTTTGTTTTATTTCTCCACTATCAATTTTATAATTCAATTTAGTTATTTCGTTAACAATATCTGGTCTAAAACCAGTTTTTGTCCTCTTTCTGCGAGGAAGGGGTGTCGGAATGGAAGAGTTAACAGGGGGAATATCAAATGTTGTGTGCAGCCCATTCGTATAAAAATTACTTTCTATGGTAATTTCTTCCCCAGATTTTGATATAAAATTATTTTCCAAGTACTTACAAAAAACTGTATAGGCATCTTTTTTGTCATTAATAAGAACAGCATTGAGTGCATTTATTTCCAATTTTTCATTGTCGTCTAGTCCATATATATCACCATTAATATTGTCTGTATTCAGTTCATGAATATCCTCTCCTCTTTGCAGTGCGATCAAATTGGTTACATTATATGCTATAGCTAAATCATGGTTGACTTTAAGAAAAAAATCATCCCAATTTCCATCTGTTGATTTATATTTGAATACTGTCATATTCTTGATGCTGTGGAAATATCTTTTCTGTAAATCAATGTCAATAGGATGAATAGACAATAAAGCCGATTCTGATCGGTATTTATTGTTCTTTGATTTTGTCATCACATTAGTGCTCATCTTACTCTCGAGAAAATGATATTATAAAATAAGTAAACAATATGTTTACAATATCCACTTTATACCAATAAATTAACATTTTTGCAAATGAATTATTATACATTGGGAGCTGAAAAAACCATAGAAAAACTGAACACCTCACTCAAAAATGGTTTATCCAGCAAAGAAGCAATAAATAGGTTGGCTAAATATGGTGCCAATTTGTTACCCCATGAAAAACCAATTAGCATTAAAGATATTGTTTTAGCCCAAATACTTGATCCCCTGATCATGATCCTAATTATTGGCGCGGCTATAACGTTAATAACTTATCATTATCAAGATTTCTACATTATTGCCGTTGTAATAATTTTTGAGCTAGTAATCGGTTTTATTGAAGAATATCGTTCAGAAAAAATTGTTGAAAAACTAATCAAAATATCTCAAACCAAGGCCAAAGTAGTGCGTGATGGTAAGCTCATTCACATTATTTCCGATGAATTAGTGCCTGGTGATATCATCGAGGTTAATATTGGTGAAAAAATTCCCGCTGACGCCAGAGTAATTTCCACTGAATATTTCTCAGTCAATGAAGCTGTTTTAACTGGAGAATCGGCTTTGGTAGAAAAAAAAGTTGAACCTGTTGATGTTGATACGCCCATCATGGGTCGCTCGAATATGATATTTCAAGGCACATTTGCCTCTAATGGTTCTGCCATCGCCGTCGTCACCACTACCGGACGGCAGACTGAATTTGGTAAAATTTCCATTCAGCTCCAGGCGATTAAGAAGAATAAGACACCTTTACAAAAAAAATTAGCTGAATTTAGCAAATTCATTGCTTTGATTGTAATCTCAGCCGCCATTATTTTTTCGCTGATCAGCCTATTCATAGGCAAAAACATTGTTGATGTATTTTTATTAGCCACCAGCATTAGCGTCTCAGCCATCCCGGAAAGCTTTCCGATTATTGTGGCTATTGCCTTAGTGGTGGGAGTCGCCCGATTGGCCAAAAAAAAAGTTATTGTAAAGCATTTACCAGCCGTCGAAACCCTGGGCAGTACAAGTATTATTGGCATGGATAAAACTGGTACACTGACTGAAAACAAATTATCGGTAAAAAAGATTGTATTTCCCGATGATCAAGAATTTGAAATTGATACCCAAGATTATTCTCCCACCGGCAATTTTATTTTAGATGGAAAAAAAATAAAGCCAATCGATTTTCCGCATTTAGAATTATTATTAACTGCTGGCGCGTTATGTAATGATAGCTCAATTAAAAAAAATAAAGACGAAACTTGGATCGCGCTTGGTGACCCCACTGAAGCCGCTTTGGTGGCGGCGGCGGCCAAAGCTGAACTTGGCCCTGATGAACTAAATGAAAAATGTACCCGCGAGCAAACCATTGCCTTTCGCTCAGAAACAAATTATATGGCGACGATAAATTATTGCCAATCAAGTGATAAAAAATATATCTTTCTCAAAGGTTCACCTGAAGTCTTATTGGAAAAATGTTCTTATCAAACTCGCGGTGACAAAACTGTAAAATTAAATAATAAAGAAAAAAAAGATCTAATTAATAAAGCAAACGAATTAGCCAATAAATCATATCGATTATTATCGATTGCCTATAAGGAAATCCCCACCCAAGGTGAGTATCAACTAAATGAAACTAACCTTAAGTATGGATTAATCTATGCTGGCCTGGTCGCCATGGTTGACCCGATCCGTCATACGGCGGCTGAATCGTTAAAACTAGCCAAAAAAGCCGGGCTAAAAGTGCTTATCATTACTGGCGATCATCCTAACACGGCCATTAATATTGCCAAATCATTGGGGTTAAAAATTGAAGAAAAAAATGTCATTACCGGGAGAGAATTATCAGACATCAGCGAACAAGACTTTATTCGAAAAGCTGAAGAAATTATTATCTACGCCCGAGTTTTACCTGAACAAAAACTAAAAATAATTGAATTCTGGCAAAATAAAGGTCATGTTGTGGCCATGACTGGAGATGGAATCAACGACGCTCCCGCTCTCAAAAAAGCCGATATTGGTATTTCGATGGGAACTGGCACTGATGTCGCCAAAGAAGCAGCAGAAATAATTCTGCTAGAAAATGATTTTTACCGCATCGTCGAAACTATTAAACAGGGCCGAATTATATATGACAATATAAAGAAAACTGTTATCTATTTATTAGGACATAACTTGGGGGAAATTGGCGTTATTTTCTTATCTATTGTATTCCGTTTTCCATTGCCTCTAATACCGACCCAAATTCTATGGATGAATCTTGTCACTGATGGAGTAATAGACGAAGCTTTAGTGTTTGAACCCGGAGAAAACAATATCATGAACAAGCCACCTCGCTCTTCTCAGGAAAGATTCATTGATCCCCTCATGATTAGGCGAATATTGTTGATCGGAATATACATGGCCCTCATTTCTTTTTTGGCATTTTGGTATTATTTAACCAAAACCAATCTTGACTATGCTCGAACAATTACATTCGTTCTGATGGGATTTTTCTCTATTTTTGGTGTATATTCCAGCCGGTCAATTACTACACCCACGTTAAAAGTAAATATATGGCAGAACCAATTTATTATCTATGGCGTACTGATATCAATAATATTGCAAATGATTGTTGTCTACTTGCCGCCGCTTAATAATATATTTCACACCATTCCATTAAATATGTATGATTTATTTCTGATTATTTTGCTTTCATTTTCTCTTTTGGTAGTAGTTGAAATTCATAAAATGATAGAAAGGACCATTGAGTCAAGAAAAAAAAGTCTTGCGTAAAAAAATTGTCCATATTAATATAATAATCTCTCCCGAATTCTAGCGGCACGTAAATTTTAGACAATATTGTGCCAATGAAATAAAGAGATTATTTACACCCACCCCAAACCTTGACATCAGGGTATATTAATGTTACCATAACAACTATTTAACGCATTCATATTTCTATCATGAATAAATTAATTGAAAACCAGGAACTGATCTTGTCTGGCGAGACATCAAATAATTATAAGGAAGCAATCAAGTTACCTGAGCAATTAAAAAATATTAATCCTGAGCAAAGCATTACTATCAATACTCCCTCGTCAATAAATGAAGTGCATGAATCAATAAGTGGCGACCATAATTTTCGTAAATTATTAAGCAAATTTGAACTTACATATCTAAAATTAATGCTTCAAGTATTTAATCCTCAAATGCTAACTTTGGCTAAATATTTAGGTACCCAGTCACCAGACATTAATTACGAAAATAAACATGATAACAACCAATTACAATAATTCATACTCTCAAAATCTTGATCATACCTATCATAAATTAAAAATCGGTTTGGCCCTGAATGAGTATTTTAAAGACAGTAATATATCTGACTATCCGGCATTATACATTGGCTCTGATGTTGATTTGGAATTCCCGTTGATTTTACAAGCCAAAAAAATAGTCATGCTTGATCCTTGTTTCTCGGGTCAGCAAAAAATCAATGAAGTTGTCCATAAAGCCAATACTCACAGCCAAGGTGACCTTAAGATTAAACATGTTTCTCCTTGGCACACCCACCTTGGGTTTGTCTTTGATTTTGGACAAGGAAGAGAAAAAGTAACCGTGGACATGATTTCTCAAAAATATGAAGATTTTGAATCAATCTTACCGCTAGGCTATATTATTGAATTTAACGGAATTCTGGCGCACACTCTTCACAAACCAAATATTATTAAAAAATTAATGTTGGGTGGAATAATTATCAATAATCAAGAATCACCTCTGCGCCAAAAATCACTCACTATTACTGACATCCTTCAATATGGACAGAATAAAGACGAATTAGAGTCAAAGAAAGCCCAAGCCTTAGGATTAAATACAATCCGGATACCTGATGTACCCTTTGCCGTCTACCAAAAATTTAGAGAAGAAGAGCAATTAATTAATTATTCTTATCGGTCCTCTTTTAAAAAATGAAAATAACATGTTATTTTCATTTTTTAATTGAATTGACTAATAGTTTTGTGTTATCGTATTAAATAGCAAATATTGATTATTTGCTATTTAAGTTTTTTTAAAAAAATATTAATTTTTATATCAATGCAAGCAATCATAAGACAAAGCGGCAAACAATATGTTGTTAAAGAAAATGATATTATCAAAGTAGCCAAAGTTGATGATCAAACTAGTAAAGAAATATCACTGGAAACATTAGCTGTTTTTGATGATAAAAAAGTTGAAATTGGTACACCAGCGCTAACCAAGGCCAAAGTCACTGCCAATATTATTGGTAACAATCAGGGCAAAAAATTACATATTTATAAATATAAATCAAAGACTAAATACCGTCGAAAAATTGGGCATCGAGACCAAATGACTACTCTGCAAATAAAATCAATTACATTATGAAAAAAAACTCTATTGCTGATTTCTTTGTTAGTGTCAAAGAAGAAATCAAAAAAATAAGCTGGCCTTCCAGATCCATGACGCTCAACACCACTTTTATTGTATTGACTGCCACGATTGTGGTGGCGGTGTATATTGGATTAATTGATTATGGTCTTAGTTATCTTATCCAAAAATTTCTCATATCTTAATTATGGATTCTGATCAGACATCGAGTAACAAAATAAATCCTATCAATGATGCGTCAGCAAATGATCCGGCCGATAAAATCGAACTTGACCCGGCCGCCAGTCAAACCAGCCAATGGTATGTGATTAATACATATTCCGGCTACGAAGATCATGTCAGACAAGCTCTCATGCAGCGAATTGAAAGTATGGATATGTCGGAACGCATTTTTGATGTTATTGTCCCCAAAGAGAAAAAAGTCGAAATTAAGAACGGCAAAAAGAAGATCGTGGAAAAAAAGATATTCCCTGGGTATGTTCTGGTTCAAATGATGCTCGATGAAGACTCATGGTATGTTGTTCGTAATACTCCTAGTGTTACCGGATTTATTGGTTTTGGTAGCAAACCAACACCATTGTCGGATGATGAGATCAAAAATATCCAAAAACGAATGGGCATCCAGGAACCAGAATATAAAATCGATTTCAATATCGGTGACGGAGTTAAAATTATCGACGGCCCGTTTAAGGATTTTGATGGGGTAATCTCAGAAATCGATAAAATTAGAGGCAAGATTAAAGTTTTAGTATCCATGTTTGGCCGCGAAACCCCCGTCGAATTAGATGCCTTACAAATAAGAAAAATATAATTATAAATTAAAAATTAGGAATGAAAAAGTTTGGCAATTTATTCATTCATAATTTCTAATTTCTAATATATATTACTATGGCTAAAGAAATTAAAACTAAAGTTAAACTACAAGTTATGGGTGGCGCGGCCAATCCTTCTCCTCCGGTCGGCCCCGCTCTTGGCCAACATGGGGTGGACCTCATGGCCTTTTGTAATGCTTTTAATGAGAAAACAAAAGATCAAAGAGGCACCATTGTGCCTGTCGTGATTACAATATATACTGATCGATCTTTTGATCTAGTTCTCAAAACTCCTCCGGCAGCGGAACTAATTCGTCAAGCGATAAAACTAAAAAAAGGTTCTGGTGAACCAAACAAGAACAAAGTTGGCAAGATAAGCCGTCAACAACTAGAAGAAATTGCCAAAATTAAAGAACCTGATTTATCGGCCAATGATATCGACGCGGCTGTCAAAATTATCGCTGGCACTGCTCGCTCCATGGGAGTTGAAACTAAGTAAATTGATACTTGGCCATATTTATTTATTAATTATGTGGGAGCCAAATATTGGCGTTAAAACCACAACAGGATTTTTATCATGAATAAAAAAGCCACCAAAAAAAAAGTTGTTAAAATTCGCAGTAAAAAATATGATGAAAAATTGCCGCAAGTTGACAAAAATAAATCATATTCAATGGCCGAAGCCTGTCAATTAGTTAAAGAATTATCGACGACTAAATTTGATGGTGCTATTGAAGCCCATTTGCGCCTGAATTTTGATACCTCTAAAGATTCTGTGCGAGGCACAGTTTCGTTACCCCATGGCAGTGGCAAAACCAAAAGAATTATTGTTTTTGCCGATGATAAATTGGCTACTGAAGCTAAAAAAGCCGGTGCCATTGAGGCTGGTAATAAGGATTTGATTACTAAAATCGAATCAGGCTGGCTGGATTTTGATATTGCTATTGCTCATCCCCAAATGATGCCGGAAGTGGGTAAATTAGGAAAAATTCTTGGCACCAAAGGTCTGATGCCCAACCCCAAAGCTGGCACAATTAGTCCCGATGTAGTCAAAGCAGTTCAAGCTTTTGCCAAAGGAATGGAACAATTTAAAGCCGATAGTTTTGGCATTGTTCACGCCGGCATTGGCCGAGTTTCGTTTGATGCCAATCAAATTACCGAGAATCTTCAAGCAGTTATTGACGCGGTCAAAAAAGTTAAACCAGCTAAAACCAAAGGTCAATTCTTTGTTTCTCTTCACCTGGCACCATCCATGGGTCCCAGCGTCAAGATAGATATTAATGAAGTTAAATAATTAGCCACAACTGCGTACATTAAAAATCCCCACTTGATGATGGGGATTTTTTTAATGAATTAAAAAATGATTTATAATTAATACCTTCAACCAAAAAATAATTTATGACAGAACGTAAAGCTCTATTTATCTGTTTTGAAGGTCTAGATGGTTCAGGTAAAACTACCCAAGCTAAACTATTAGCAGCCAGTATTGATGGTTTCTATACTCGTGAACCTTCTGATTTTCCGATTGGGAAACTAATTCGGCAAAGACTCCAGGGCCAGTCAATGAACATCACTCAAACTACTTTCCAGATCATGTATGCCGCCGATCGTGGTGATCATTTTGCTGGCGAAATCATTCCGAATTTAGAAAATAATAAACATGTTGTCATTGACCGCTACTTCTTTTCTTCCTTGGCGCTGGGTTCATCACAAGGGATAGATTTTGACTGGCTAAATGAAATTAATAAACATTATCCGATTCCGGATGTCCATTTTTATATTGATACGCCGATCGATGAATGTCTGCAACGGATTAAAGAAAAATCACCACACTACCAGGTCGAATTTTTTGAAAAAAAAGAAACATTGATTAAAGCTGCCCAGGCCTATCAAAAAATGATCCTAGAATACACCCAAATTTGTTCCATTCATCCCAACTATTCGCCCGACAAAAAACTATACGTTATTGATGGTACTAAATCAGTGGATTTTATTAATCAACAATTATTGGATATAATAAAAAATTATCAACAAAATTAATTATTTACCTCTAAACTATGCAAATGCGCGATATCGTCAATTATAAACCATATGCCGAGCGTACTCCCGACAAGCAATATCAAGATCTATTAAAAGATGTATTAGATAATGGGCGGCGGGGAGAGACTCAACAAGAAGTCGATGCCATTACTTTAATGGGTGCCAGGCCGATGCGTTTTCGCTTGGATAACGGCTTCCCCATGATTACTGAACGCAACCTAAATCCTGTCATGAAAAAACTTCCCGTCACTATCTGGCAGCAAGCCATTGGTGAAATATGCGGTTTTATTAACGGGGCCAGAACGACCGCCGAGTTAGAAAAATTCGGATGTTACTGGTGGGATAGCTGGTGTACCGAGGAAAAATGTCATAAACGCGGTTTGGAAACCGGCGACTTGGGCCCCGGATCCTATGGAGCTGCTTTTCATGATTTTCCCACCAGTGAAGGTCCATCTTTTAATCAATTTGAACATCTAGTCCGACAAATCAAAGAAAATCCTCAATTGCGCACCCATTTTATTACCCCATGGATTCCCCAGTATATTTATCGCGTCGAAGGCATGACACAAAAAGTAGTCGTTTGCCCCTGTCATGGTTGGATTCATGTCCGCGTAATTGACAATAAATTGACCCTGCATATGTTTCAGCGCTCCGGCGATACTCCCATTGGTGTACCTTCCAATATGATCCAATATGCCGCTCTGACGCTGATGTTGGCACATGTCACCGGCACTGAACCATATGAATATGTCCACACCATCTCCGATGCCCATATTTTTGTCGACCAGGTTCCGGCCGTGGAGAAAGTAATCGCCAGGGAACCAATTCCTTTACCCACCATAAAAATTAACACTGAGAAAAAAAACATTTTTGATTTTCGCCGTGAAGATTTTGAATTATCCGATTATAATCCCCATCCCGGGATTAAAGGAATACCGGTGGCCATATGATTTCTATTATCGTTGCCGCTAGTACCAATAATGTGATTGGGCAAAGTAATGAATTACCCTGGTACTTGCCGGCTGATTTGAAACATTTCTCCCAGCTCACTACCCACCACACCGTGATCATGGGCCGCAATACCTATGAATCAATTATCGACAAGCTTGGTTGCCCTTTACCCAAGCGAAAAAATATTGTTATCACCAGACAAACCAATTACCCCGTCGCCAAAAATGTCGTTTTGGCTAATTCAATCGATATGGCGTTGAGCAAAGTCGACCCAGACAAGGAAACATTTATCATTGGCGGCGCCCAAATCTACAATCAGTTTATGCCTCACGTTGAGCGCATCTACCTAACTCGTATCCACGCTCACATTGATGGTGATACTTATTTTGATAGTTTCAATGAACAGGATTGGGAATTGGTTGATGAACAATTCCATCAACGTGCCGACAATAATTCGTATGATTATTCTTTTTTAATTTATGAAAGGAAAAAATAACCATAAAAAAGCCTTTGTTAATCTTAATCATGCTCGCACCCAAGAGCAAGTCAAGGTCATGACCCAAATTATCCAAGACGGCGTCTGTCCATTTTGTCCCCAATATTTACTCAAATATCATTCCAAACCCATTATCAAAGAAACTACCCACTGGTTTCTAACTGAAAACATGAGCCCCTACGAAGGTACCGCTTTTCACCTAATGCTTATATCCAAACGTCACTTCACCATGCCAGGCGAAATGAAAGCCACTGAATCCACTGATTTATTCAAATTAATTGGCTGGACGACAGATAAATTCAAAATCAATGGCGGCGCTCTCCTCATCCGTTTTGGAGAAAATGCCATGACCGGCGGCAGCGTCGATCATTTTCACGTTCACATTATTGTTGGAGAAGCTGATCAAAATGATAAAGATGCTGACAAGATTAAAATAAAAGTGGGCTATAAGAAAAAATAATTTTCTCACCATTTTATTTATAATTATCACCTAAGTTCATTCCACCCGGACAATCTCCACGCCTTGCGATTTCAAGATACTCTCACCATCCAGCATGGCATAACCTTCTTTATAAAACAGTTTCTTAATCCCTGAAAAAGCGATCAGTTTGGCGCAAGGTGGGCAGGGAAAAGTGGTGACATACATCGAGGTGCCAGCCAGGCAAATTCCTCGCCTGGCCGCCTCCGCAACCATCTGGGCTTCACTATGCAGAGCGGTTGATAATTCCACCTGCATTCCTTTCTTAAAGCTAGCTCGCGGATCGCCATTGATATACGGCATATCGGGGTGGGGGACATGGCGATTGTAGGCTATCAGGATAATCTCCCCATTTTTTACGATCAGCCCCCCAATCTGCCGCCACCAATCGCCTGACTTTTCCACATTATCATGTGCTTTTTTTAGCATCTCTCGATCAAATTTATCAGTAGAAACAGTGTGATCAGGATTAATCACATGTTTTTTTAAGGAATTGTCACTATCCCAGCGCAAAAAAACTGAATCATAGACAACCTTAGCATCCGGAAAATATTTCTCCTGAACCATATGCATATAATCCTCATCCGGCATCACGATTTCTAAATCTTTTAATTTCACTAAATCATTTTCATCGGCGACCTCAACAGTATTGAAATATCTCAACTTCTCCACCATATCTTTAATAGTTTCCGGCTTAACAGCTCGAATATCCTTTTCCAGCGAACGATACATATAGGCAACATCTCGACCCATAATATATAGGTCGAGGCCCTTATATTTATCGAAAAAATTAAGATAACCTTGATGAATAACGGGAATATATGCAAATATAATTCTTTTCATGAGAAAACTACTTTTTAAATAATTATCTGGATCCTGGATCCCTAGCGCTCATTCCTCGCTTAGGGTCCTAAGATGACAATATTATTGCTGCTGCGCCTTACTCCAATCCCGGATGTTACTCGGCCCGGTTTTATCGCCACCTTTTATTTCAAACAGCACCTCATCAATCGCCTTAGTAATCTTGGGAGTCAGCATTTTTTCAATTTTATTGGCCGTCGCGATATTTAATAATCGTAACTTCGCGCTAGTGGAAGTAGTCGCCATTGGTTCCAACACCCGCACTTCGCCGCAATATTTTTGCAGTTCCGGCAGATTTTTCATGGTATTGATTTCTTTAGTCTCAATCAAAACATCGGGCCGGATAGTCTTGGTCAACGCCCATTTCGGCCAATCTTTTTCTTTCAAAATAACATAGTCCGGCCAGCGCAGATGAGTGATTATTTCCATTCGCTCCGCCTCGGGCACCACCGGACGATCCGGTCCTTTGCGGGCTCGCACCTTGGCATCACTATCCACCCCCACAATCAAGACGTCGGCTGCCATTTTGGCCGCCTGGATATAACGAGCGTGACCAATATGAACCATATCCCATGTTCCCTGGGTCAAAGAAATCGTCAAATTCTGTTTCCGCAACTCCTTAACTTTTTCCTTTAACTCATCTAAAGAATGAATAACTTTGCCACAATCATAGCGGCAATCGCAATTGTATTTGGTGTTCATGGTAAAAATAAAATTTATCAACTCTTACATTATAGCAAAGCCAGCTATCCACAATCACTACATATTCAGGAAAAAATAAATTATAATATACCTGTTTAGTAAAAATAACCAAAACATATGAAGAAAAAAACACTTCTATCTATTATTGTTATCATTTTAATAATTCTGTTTATCATCACTGGCCTGGGTTCATTCATCCTGATTAAATACGTGCAAAATAAAATTTCACTGCCCAATAATCGAAACGGTTATGTTTTTGATCAAAATATCGATCAAAGCGATTTCACCAAGTTTAAATCAGCCGAGGAATATCGATCATATTTAGCCCTGGCTCAAGACAGTTATTCTAGTTATTATGGTTTAGGATCCATGGGGACAACGGATATGATTACCAATGAATCATTTGAATCATTGTCCGATTCAGCCGTCGCTCCCAAAGGTTTGGGCGAGAGTTTTGGTCCCCAACCAGAGCGGTATTCCGAGACCAACGTCCAAGTCGCCGGCATTGATGAACCGGATATTGTTAAAACCAATGGTAAAGAAATATTTTTCTCTCAAGAGCCATATTATTTCTATGATTACCCCATGGTCAAAACAGAAGGAGAGGCAATTAGCCCTGAATATCCTTCCTATAATTCCACCGGGGCTACTCGTGTGATCAACGCCTTGCCGCCTGAGCAGTTAGCCGAGTTCGAAAAAATATCGGAAAATGGTGATTTATTACTCCAAGATAATAATTTGATTATTATTGGCTACGATAAAATAACTACTTATAATGTCTCTGATCCAAAAAACCCCACCCAAAGCTGGCAAATCACCCTCGATTCTACCAGCACTATTCAAGAGGCTAGGCTTTTTGATAATAAAATATATTTAATCACCAGCACCTATACCTACGATTATAATTGCCCCTATAAATTATTGGATAGCCCAGCCGGCGAATATCAAATTGCTTGTACCGATATTTATCACCCGTCTGTGCCTATTTCCAGCGACACCACTTATTCTGTCTTGGCCATCGATCCCAAAAGCGGCGATATTGGCCAACAAATAACCTTCGTTGGCTCCTACGATTCAACCATTTATATGTCACCCAATTCTATATACGTCGCCTACATTATGCCAGGCGATTTTATTGCTTATTTTATCGGGTTCATCGAAACCAATTCCACTTTATTCCCAGATAGTCTGATGGAAAAAGTTAAAAAATTGAATGGTTATGAATTGAGTGACAGTACTAAACTGATGGAATTACAAACCATCATCTCTCAATACCTCAATTCATTAAATAGCGATGATCGCCTGACACTAGAGAATAACCTGGAAAACAAAATGACCGATTATGGGCAAAAACATAATCGCCAGTTGCAACTGACTCAAGTTAACAAAATTTCGGTTAATGACTTCTCTTTGCAAGCAGTTGGTTCTTTCCCCGGCCAACTATTAAATCAATTTTCGCTGGACGAATACAATAATTATTTACGTGTGGCCACTACCGTTGGCAATAACTGGTGGGGATTTCCGCTCTCATCAACCAGTGAGAGTATCAACGACGTCTACGTTCTCGATCAAGATTTACAAATAACCGGTCAGGTCCTCGACCTGGGAGTAGGGGAGAGTATCTATTCCGCCCGCTTTATTGGTGATACCGGCTATGTGGTCACCTTTAAGCAAACTGATCCATTTTATGTTCTCGACCTTTCCGACCCCGAACAACCGAAAAAAGTTGGTGAATTAAAAATCCCTGGTTATTCCTCATATCTCCACCCCATTTCGGATAGTTTAATTCTCGGCGTTGGCGAAGAAGATAATCAGGTGAAAGTTTCACTATTTGACGTCAGTGATCCGACCAAACCGGCTGAAAAAGCTAAATACAATCTATCAGAATATTGGTCGGATGTTTCCGAAACTCATCATGCCTTCCTGCTTGATGACAAACACCAGATCTTCTTCCTCCCTGGCTCCCAAGGTGGCTATGTTTTCTCCTATGCTGGCAACAATCTCGAACTCAAACAAGCTATCGACAACCTTGACGCCCGCCGGGCCGTCTATATCAATGATTACCTTTACATCATTTCCGACCAAAAAATTGTGGTCCTGGATGAAAATACCTGGGAGCGGGTCAAGGAATTAAGTTTTTCATAAAGTGGCCTGATTTGACATTGATTGACAATCTGGATAAGATAATAAATGTAAATCATTTCCCAAAGACAGTTGGAGGCCTTGCGCCTTAAAAGGATTATCCAACCCAGGAAAACAAGAATATTTAATATAATTTCATATTACCTTGTTTCCAATTGGGACAAGGTTTTTTTAAAATCTCGGTCGACACATTATTCGTTATTAATTTTTATTAAAGAAGACTATGGCCAAAACCAAAGCCCAAAAGCAGCAAATACTGGCCGAGCTGGAAGAAGATATCAACCAGAGTAAATCAATTGTATTTACCAAAAATCTCGGTATCAACTCCGAACAAATGGTTATTTTACGAAAAAAAACCTACGCTGCCCAGACAAAATACAATGTAGTCAAAAAAACATTGTTGAAAAAGGCTCTCCAGAATAAAAAAATTAACCTACCCGATAGCGCTGATTTGAGCGGACCAGTCAATGCCTTATTCAGTTTTGAAGACGAAATCATCGGTCCCAAAACCATCAACGATTTTGCCAAAGAAAATAGCACAATCGAAATCATCGGCGGAATATTTGAAGGCCAATACGTTGATCAGGCAACCATGATCAAGCTGGCCAATATGCCATCCAAAGAAGAACTCTACGCCAAACTGGTGGGCAGTCTCAATTCGCCCATATCCGGTTTTGTCAATGTCCTGGCTGGCAACTTGCGCAATCTAGTCGGTGTGATCAATGCCATCAAGGATAAGAAAGAGTCCACCGCCTAGAAGATAGTTGTTTATTATTAATTATTTATTATTCATTAAATTTAAGTTAGGAGATAAAAATGGCTGAAGAAGAAAAAAAAGAAGTGGATATGTCAAAATTGTCCGCTGAAAGCAAAAAAATGGTTGAACAAATTGAAAAAATGACCGTGCTTGAACTCAGCGAATTAGTTAAAGTCTTAGAAGATAAATTTGGTGTCTCTGCCGCCGCCCCCGTGGCTATGATGGCCGCCGCCGGTGCCGCCGCCGCCCCCGTGGAAGAGAAATCGGCCTTCAATGTTGTTCTGACCGAAGCCGGCGCCAACAAAATCAATGTCATTAAAGCCGTCCGCGCCGTTGTTCCCGACCTGGGCTTAAAAGAGGCCAAAGAATTGGTTGAGTCCGCCCCCAAACCAGTTAAAGAAAACGTTCCCAAAGAAGACGCTGAAAAAATGAAGAAAACCCTGGAAGAAGCCGGCGCCAAGGTAGAATTGCAATAATTTTACGCGTTGCGCAGTAGAGACGTTGCCGGCAACGTCTCTACCCAACCACCAAAATATTATTTATAATAAAAACAAATATTAACCCGAAAACAATATGTTTTTTCAACGCATTATCGTTTTTCTATTATTCGAAGGAGCTGCTTATTTACTGATTATGCAAGCCGATCCCATCATCAAGTGGATCGGTCGCATCAGTTTCGCGGAAAAATTTTTTGGTCCCACCGGCACCTACACTTTTTTACGATTACTAGGTGCCGTCTGTGTCATCGCCGGCTTATTGTATTTAACCGGTCTATGGGATAAAGCTCTCGATGGCTTGTTTGGCTGGCTCGCCCCTCCGGCCTAGTCGCAAATTCCGACGTGGGGCCCTTAGCTCATTTGGTAGAGCGCCTGCTTTGCACGCAGGAGGTGATCGGTTCGAGCCCGATAGGGTCCATTTATTTTTTTAAGAGAACGGCATGTTTATCACCGTGTTAGTTTGGATATTATTAATTTTTCTACTATTTCTCAGTTTATACGTCCTCATCTGGCAATTGCATTTATTAGTCGCTGTCTTGACTGGCGCCCCGGTTGTCTACACCCACAAACCAGCTCTGGCTGACGCCTACAATTTTGCCCATCTTCAACCTGGCGAGCTGATTATTGATCTTGGTTGTGGTAATGCCCAGGCCCTCATCTTTGCCGCCCAAAAATTCGGGGCCAAAGGGATTGGTGTTGAACGCTCCCCATTATTTTATTTACTAGCCAAGATCTATATCAGGCTATCTGGGCAAAATAAAAATATTCAAGTATATCTAGGCGATTTTAAAAAGATTGAAAACCAATTAAAAAAGGCTGACGTCATATATCTGTACCTTTTAAACCCGGTCATGAAGCAAATCGAAGACTGGTTTTTTAATCATATTTCTAATTCCACCCGCGTCGTTTCCATGTCCTTTACTTTTACCAATCATCAACCTGAGCAAGTGATCGAAACCACCAATTTGTGGCAAAAGACAAAGGTAATGCTTTATAAGAAATAATTATTTCTTATCATTGATCTGTATTTCTGCTATAATTTATAAAGTATATTATTTAATCAAACATACTTTCCATCATTACAATTCCTCTTGTTCAATATATTTGAGCAGGCCATCGGAAAGTAGAAGTTAAAAGGAATAGGAGAAAAATATGTCAGACAATGCCAATGCTACTGTCCCTTCAATGAAAACCATGCTAGAGGCCGGCGTCCATTTTGGGCATCAATCCACCCGTTGGAACCCCAAGATGAAAAAATTTATTTACATCAAGAAAGATGGCATCCACATCATCGACTTGGCAAAAACCCACCAGCAGTTGATCAATGCCGTCAATTATCTTCAAGAGCTCTCCCGTGATAAAAAAACCGTCTTATTCATTGGCACCAAAAAACAAGCCATCCAAATTGTTAAACAATATGCCGCTCAAATTGGCATGCCATATATTGTCAATCGTTGGATAGGTGGCCTTTTGACGAACTACAAAATAGTATCAAAGAATATCAATCGTCTCAACCAATTAAAAAAAGATTTAGATAATCCAGAATTTCTGGCTAAATATACCAAAAAAGAAATCCAAGAATTCAAGGTTGAATACAATGAGCTAAATAAATTATATGAAGGGGTCAAAAATATGACCAAACTTCCCGATGCTGTTTTTGTGGTTGATGCTCATCATGAAAATACCGCCGTCTTGGAAGCCAAACGAAAAAAAATACCCATCATCTCCCTCATTGACACCAATACCAACCCCGATTTAATCAATTATCCCATTCCCGGTAATGATGATTCCTATAAATCACTGGAACTAATTGTCAAAACAATCGCGGCGGCCTTTACCAACACACAAAATATAAAAAGTTAAATAACTAAACACTTATATTGCGAGGTATAATTATGGAAATAAATGCCAGCTTAGTCAACGAATTAAGGCAACAAACCGGTTGCGGTCTCATGGAATGCAAGAAAGCTTTGGAGGAGTCCAATGGCAACCTTGACAAGGCGATTGAAAATTTACGTAAAAAAGGCGTGGCCAAAGCGGCCAAAAAAGCAGATCGCACCACTTCTCAAGGAAGAATTGCCACCTATGTCCATGGTGAGGGACGGGTAGGCGTGATGGTGGAAGTTCATTGTGAAACTGATTTTGTGGCCAAGAATGAAAAATTTAAAGATTTTGTCCATGAAGTGGCCCTGCATATCGCCGCCGTTAACCCGTTGTATATTTCTCCCGAAGATGTGCCCCAAGAGATGGTTGAGAAAGAGAAAGAAATTATTAAAGGACAATTGGCCCATGAAAAAAAACCGGCCAATATTATTGATAAAATTGTCGAGGGCAAAATCAATAAATTTTATGAAGAAGTTTGTTTACTCAAGCAACCATATATCAAAGACAATGACAAAACTATTGAACAATTTTTAACTGAGCAGATTGCTGTCATTGGTGAAAATATCAAGATTGCCCGTTTTGCCCGCTTTGAAATTGCTTCCGGAGCGACTGTTTGTGGTCAATAATCGACTGGCAATATTTCATCTAACCTTAGTTCATAAAGCCAGTTTGGCTTTATGAACTTTTTTATTGCCAAACTTTATTAACTTTCTCCAATCGACTACAATAAAATAGAAAGATATTAATGATAAAATTATTTTATAGGAGTAAATATGACTACTGATGACATTTTGCGCGAGTTTAGGCCCAAAATTAATGAGACAATTGAACATTTTAAAATGGAATTGGCGTCTATCCGTACCGGGCGCGCTTCCGCTGGCTTAGTTGAAAATATTCGCGTCCCTTACTATGGAGCTCACACTCCCATATCCCAAATGGCCAATATTACCATTCCTGACGCCGAAACTATTCTTATCCAACCCTGGGATAAAGGTTCGCTAACCGAAGTCGAAAGGGCTATTTCCAATTCGGAACTCAATTTATCCCCCTCTAACGACGGCGAAAGAATATTTATTAAATTGCCCCCTCTGACTGAAGAAAGACGAACCGAATTTGTTAAAATAGTCAAAGACAAAGCGGAAGAGATGAAGATCTCTGTTCGTAATCATCGCCAGGAAATGATGACTAAATGGGACGATGTCAAAGATAAAATATCCGAAGATGAATTTGAACGGGGTAAAAAGATCCTCCAGGAATTTGTCGATGAAACCAACACCGAAATTGAGTCTCTCACAGAAAGTAAAGAAACAGAATTAATGAAAATCTAATTTTTACCCATTACAATTATGACTATTATTATATTCATCATCATCCTCGGCGTGCTGGTTTTGGCCCATGAGTTCGGCCATTTCATCGTGGCCAAAAAATTTGGTGTCAAGGTTGAGGAATTTGCTTTTGGTTTTCCGCCCACTCTCTGGTCCAAAAAAAAGGGAGACACCACCTATATGATCAATCTCATCCCTTTTGGCGGCTATGTTAAACTATTTGGCGAGGACGGATCACATGTTAAAGATGAAAAATCTTTTGCTCATCGCGCCTGGTGGCAGCGGGCTTTCATCATCATCGCCGGAATTATAATGAATTTAATCCTGGGAGGAGTTTGTTTGGCCATCGCCTTTATAATTGGTCTGCCAATTATTAGCGATCAGGCCGCCAGCAGTTATCCCTATGCCCAGATCAGTCAACAAATTCTGGTCTATGAAATCAAAGCCGGCTCGGCCGCCGAGAACGTTCTCCAGGAAGGCGATGAAATATTGGCTCTTAATGGCGAAAAAATAAATGATATCAATGAATTTAAAAACACCATCCAAACCATGGGGGTCAGTGAGGCAAATTTGACGATCCAGCGTAAAAAACAGACTATCAATATTTCATTGCCCATTGAATATTCTGCCGAAGACAATTCTTATCAACTTGGTACCTATCTGGTGGCCGGCCAAATAGTAAAATATCCGTTTTATTTGGCCATCCCCATGGGATTTGTGGAAATGATTCGCATATTGGGTGCCATGATAGTCGCTTTCTACGTTATTATTCGTGATTTAATCATTTCTTTCCAGGCCCCCAGCCAAATTGCCGGACCAGTCGGGATCTACAAAATTGCCGCCACTGCTTCCGAACTAGGCCTGGTGTATCTTATTCAACTAACCGCTATTCTCAATATCAACCTGGCCATCATCAACTTGTTGCCCATTCCCGCGCTCGATGGCGGTCGATTATTTTTTATTATCATCGAAAAAATCCGCGGTAAAAAAATATCCGACCAAATTGAAAATCTCATCCACACCGCCGGTTTCCTGGTAATTATTGGTCTGATTATTCTAGTTACTATTAGCGACATTAAGAAGTTCTTCTAATAAATCATGGATAAAACATTTACGCCCTATCGTCTGATCGATGCTCTGGCCGTGCTGGCTAGTTTTTTTGTTGGTTTGCTGCTCAGTTTAATGTTGTATTTCTTTAAAGCCATATTTCGTATTGAATCCATATCAGCCAGTCTGCATATTCCCTATGATATTCTCAGTATTCTGGTTGAATATCTGGTGGCCGCCTTTGTCGTGCTAATCATTTATCTGGTCATTTTTCGTCGTTATAAACTAAACTGGACCACTTTTGGTTTTCGGCCCTTGTCGATTAAAAAAACTTTAAGTTATATCATCATTTCTTTTGTGCTAACATTTGCCATCTGGATCGCGGTGGCCCCCTTTATCATCGTTTTTTTCCCCACCATTGACCTGGGCGAATCACAAGAAATTTTTGATCCCCAGATGCACGTGGTGGCCCAAGGCCTACTTATTTTTTATGCCATCATCATCGGCCCATTTATCGAAGAAATAGTCTTTCGTGGCGTGCTCTTCCCCGCTTTTGCCCAAAAAACCAACATTATCCTTGGCCTCATGCTCAGCACCCTCATCTGGTCCTTATTGCATTTCCAACTCAATGTCATCATTTTTACCTTCATTTTTGGCATTATTTTGGGCTATATGTATTACAAAACCAAATCCCTCTGGCCATCCTACATTACCCACGTCCTTAAAAATCTAATGGCCGTGATTGCCATCTACTTATTTGGCCTGTTCTAATTTCTAATTTGTAATTTATTATATTATGAATAAATCTAGCAGTATAAAAATCACTCCTCGCCACGAAGATTACTCCAAATGGTACAACGACATTGTCGCCAAGGCTGATTTAGCCGAACATGCACCGGTTAAAGGCTGTATGATTATTAAACCCTATGGCTATGCCATCTGGGAAAATATCCAGGTAATTCTTGATCAGAAAATCAAAGCGCAGGGGGTAGTCAACGCCTATTTCCCATTATTCATTCCCAAAAGTTTTATTGAAAAAGAAAAAGAACATGTTGAAGGGTTTTCCCCGGAATTAGCCGTGGTGACTCATGGTGGTGGAAAAAAATTAGAAGAGCCACTTATTGTTCGTCCGACCAGTGAAACGATCATGTATGACGCCTATTCCCGCTGGATCAAATCATATCGTGATTTACCGCTCCTGATTAATCAATGGGCCAACGTGGTGCGCTGGGAAAAGCGCCCCCGACCATTTATTCGCACCACTGAATTTTTATGGCAGGAAGGCCATACCGCCCACGCTACTCATGAAGAAGCCTTGACCATGGTGCTAACCATGCTCGATGTTTACCATGACTTCGCCCGTGATTATCTGGCCATGCCGACGATTAAAGGACAAAAAAGCCAGACAGAAAAATTCGCCGGCGCCGTGGCTACGTACTCATTTGAACCTATTATGCAAGATGGCAAAGCGCTGCAAGGTGGCACCTCGCATTTATTGGGCCAAAATTTTGCTAAAGCTTTTAATATTCAATATCTTGATGAAAAAAATCAACTCCAATATGTCCATCAAACCAGCTGGGGGGTCAGCACCAGGTTGATGGGCGCCCTCATCATGTCACACAGTGATGATCAAGGTTTGCGCCTACCGCCCAATATCGCTCCCATTCAAATTGTCATCATTCCTATCTACAAGAGCGAAGAAGACAAGAAAGCAGTTCTAAGTGAAGTGGAAAAAATTAAAGCTCAATTAGTTGATTATTCCGTCAAAGTGGATAATGACGAGGCCAAATCTCCTGGTTGGAAATTCAATGAATGGGAACAAAAGGGCGTGCCGGTGCGAATTGAAATTGGCCCCAAAGACGTAGCCAAAGAAAAAGTGGTCGTATCAAGAAGAGATAATGGTCAAAAAACCGATATCAAAATTAACGAATTAGCTCGTCAAATACCCGATATCTTAAATAGTATTCAAAATAATCTTTTGGATGAAGCCCAGGAGCGTTTAACCAAAAATTCCCATATTGTTGATGATTGGGAAGAATTTAAAAAAATTATCGCGGAAACCCCTGGCTTTATTTACGCCCATTGGTGTCATGATCCCGAGTGTGGCGACAATATCAAAGAAATCACCCAGGCCAAAACTATCAATACCCCCCTTGATCAAAAAGAAGAAAAAGGTAAATGCATCAAGTGCGGTAAAGAATCAAATAAGCGCATAATTTTTGCCAAATCATATTAATATTATTAAACAATATGTTATACACCATTTTAAGTTGGGCGCTGAGCATTTGGGGATTATTGGCCGTGATTGGTCTGGTAATTAGTCCGATCATAATGATTGTTGCTCACAAAAAGAAAAAAAGTTTTACCCTTTTTTTAATTGTACTGATCGGTAGTCTGGTAAGTTTGCCGATCGTTTTCGCTCTCTATGCCATATTAGTTACCATCACCAAAAATATTATCGTTTAACCAACAATATGTTTTCCTTCATCGAGCGTTACAAATATTTAACCATCATTATCACTCTGGCCCTGGCAATATTGCTTTTAGGGCTATATTTTTATTTTTTCAGATCGGCAATTACTACCATCGCCATTCCTCTTTCGCCGCCAACCTCTATCTATTTTGATCAAATCGACACTGAAACCATTGATTATATTCAAAATAAAATAAATACTCAAACCGATGATTTTCAAGTTATTGATAATATAGATCAAGCCGATATTATTGTCAGCCATCAAGCCGGAAATAACGCGGTGGAAATTTTTCATCAACCTTTGATATTGGTTAGCCATCGACAAACACTGATCGACAATATTAATTTGGATTCTGATCAATATTTAGATAAAACCTATCTTCAGTGGGAAAAGATTCTGGTGGCGCCTGAGTATTATTCAGTCGCGATAACAATATCTGATCCATCGGTCATAACCACCATCGATGATCGAACTGAAATAATTAATCAAGTCACCCAAAATCCAACTGCATTAGCTTTCATACCATTATCCCAACTCAATATTTACGTTCACCCTCTTTCTATCAATAATATTTCCGCGTTAGATGATCCTGATTTATATCCTGTCCAAGCATCAATATTCATCAGCAGCGTTGATCAAAAATTAACTAATGATTTCAAAGAAACGATTGGCACATTGCCATCCCCGAGTCCCATTACCAGTGTGTTGGCGGTAGGCGATATCATGATGGGTCGCTATGTGGGCGTCAAAATCGCTCGGTCCGGCGATTATACCCACTCATTTCAATACGTCAGCGATTATCTGCAGCAGCCGGACATCACCTTTGCTCAACTTGAAACGCCGATCGCTCCGACCAATCTTACTTCCGAAGGCATGATCTTGGTGGCCGCGCCGGAAACAGTCCAAGGTTTAACTGCCAGCGGTATTGACCTTGTTTCGCTATCGGGCAATCATTTTGGAGACGCTCTCCGCGATGGTATGGAATCTACTTTTCAGATTCTAGACGAGAATAATATTAAATACATTGGCGCCGGTCGAAGCGAAGATGAAGCATTCAACTATCAAGTGATTGAAAAAAATGGCACCAAATTTGGCTTCATTAGTTTTGTCAATATTATGCCCGACTCCTATGGTGCCGCCGGTGATATTGCCGGTAGCGCTTGGGTTGATTTTAATTCCGATCAAGATTTAGAAAAAGTAACCGCTAGCATTAAAAAAACTAAAGCTAATTGTGATATTTTAATAGTTGGTTTCCACTGGGGGACGGAGTACACGCCACATCCTACGACCAATCAAATTAAATTTGCCCATGCCGCCATTGACGCCGGCGGCGATCTAGTTGTTGGTACTCATCCCCATGTCGTCCAAGCTGACGAAATTTATCATGATAAATATATAATTTACAGTCTGGGCAACTTTATTATGGATCAAATGTGGTCCACCGAGACTACCGAGGGAGTACTCATGCCCATTTATGTCCAAAATAAGCAAATTATTTCCCTTGATTTAGTCCCCACTCAAATCATTGATTATTCACAAGTTAAAATAATTCCCAAATCAACTGGTGCCGATATTCT
>JBAZOB010000009.1:0-42609 GCA_041648895.1 Patescibacteria group bacterium | reverse complement strand
ATGAAAGTAAAAAAGTGATTTTGCCTGACTACAGTGATGAATTTGTTAAAAGTTTGAAAATAGATGGTGTCGAAAAGATTAAGGACTTTGAAGAGTACTTAATAAATAATCTAAAGACGGAAAAAGAAGCTGCCAATCAAGAGAAGATTCATAATCAGATATTGGAAAAAATTGATGAAAAAATTAAAGTGGATTTGCCAGAGAGTTTAATTAGGCAAGAATTAGACTTGATGTGGCATGAATTTGAACGAAATTTAGGCCGACAGGGTGTTAGATTGGACGATTATCTAGAAAAGGAAAAATTAAATAAGCCGGAAGTTGAGACTGGTTGGCGAGATCAAGCTATCAAGAGGGTGCGTTTGAGTTTAATAATTAGAGAAGTATTAAAAAAGGAGAAGATTTCTGTTTCGGCGGATGAAATTAAAGATTATATTAATAATGAATTACAGCAGATTAAAAATTCAATTTCAAAAAGCCCATCGGATGATCCGGATGGTTTATTTAAAAAATATCAGGATGAATATGATCGAGATGAAATTAAGGCTCGCGTGGAACAACAGTTAATGATCAATAAAATGTTTGATAACTTAATTTTATTGATGGTTAAGTAAAAAATATTAATATTTGAGGAGAAATAATATGAAAAAAGTAAAAGATCAACTAGTGCCGATTGTGGTTGAAAAGTCGTCACTCGGGGAAAGATCATATGATATTTATTCACGATTACTTAAGGATAGAATTATATTTATTGGCTCGGTAATTAACGACGAAATAGCTAATTTAATCATTGCCCAGTTACTATTTTTAGCTAGCGAAGATGAAAAAAAAGATATTAAGTTTTATATCAATTCTCCTGGTGGTTCAGTAACAGCTGGTTTAGCCATATATGATACTATGCAGTATGTTAAGCCGGATGTAGCCACGATATGTATTGGTCAAGCAGCATCCATGGCGGCGGTTTTGTTGGCAGCCGGTGCTGCCAAGAAGAGATTTTCTTTACCTAATTCTCGGATAATGATTCACCAAGTTATGGGAGGGGTGGAAGGGCAGGCTTCAGATATTGAAATACAGGCTAGAGAGGTATTGCGTCTAAAAAAGATGTTGAATGATATATTAGTAAAACATACTGGTCAAAAATATGACAAGATAGAGAAAGATACCGATAGAGATTTCTTTATGGTGCCGCATGATGCTAAAAAATATGGTTTGGTGGATAAGATAATTTAGGTTTAATCATCGGCCCTCATAATCTATTGAGAGGAATATTTATTGTTATTGTACTATTGACAATTATAGGATAAAAAGTTATATTAGAGTTAAATTTGTGTATTTAGATAAGAGTTGACATATTTAGTTAATTATTTTATAATGTTGATGTAGGATATCTTATGGAAGAAAGGAATAATAATTTGATTGATACAATTATGGCTTCTCAGTATAAGGAGGAACTGGCCAATACCGATATTGCCAATATGATAAATAAAGCTTTCGCCGGTTTAAAAAGAAAACAAAGGCATGTTTTGCGTAAACGTTTTGGACTCAATGGTACGGAAGTAAGAACATTACAAGAAATTGGTGATAGTTATGGTGTTACCAGGGAGAGAATTAGACAAATCGAAAAGGCGGCTTTACGTAAGTTGGCAAAAGAAGTTAATATTAAATATTTTCTACCAGTTACTTCACTGGTGGTTTTTGAATTAGAGCAAGCTGGTGGCATTTTATCTGAATCTACTTTGATTAAAAGGATACTTGGTGGCAATTATAGTGACGATGATGTTAATGGCATGCATCTGATATTGGAGGTTCATCCGGAAGTAGAATATGTTAAGGAGTGTGAATATAAACATGGGGCCTGGTGTTTGAGTGAGCATGATCTTGACAAGGTTTTACTAGTTATTAAAGATTTACAGGATTACTTACTGGCACAAAAAAAAGTGATGCACCTTGATCATATATACAACGAATTAGGCAGTAAGCACGATATTGATGATCGCTATTTGGTGGCGGTGGCCGATGTGGCTAAGATGATTATGCAACCAAAACAAAATCATTACGGTTTAACTAATTGGAATTTTATTAATCCAAAAAATATTCGCGATAAGATATATTTCATTTTGAATAAGACAAAAAAGCCGATGCATTTTTTGGATATTACAAAATTAATTACCAAAGAGGATTTTTTACATAAAAAATCGATTACTCATCAGGCTGTGCACAATGAATTAATAGCAGATTCTCGTTATGTTTTAATCGGGAAGGGCGTTTACGCCTTACAAGAATGGGGTTATAAGCCTGGTACGGTGGCTGATGTAATCATGGAAATATTGGCTGAAGAAGAACAGCCATTAACTAAAGATGAGATAATCGAAAAAGTACTTAAAAAACGTATGGTTAAGAAAAATACAATTGTTATCAATCTTCATAATAAGGACAAATTTACTAAAACTACAGATGATCGGTTTGTTCTTAAAAAATAGTTGTTTTTAATTAAACGATAAAAAAACAAAAATAAATTTATAATAAAGAATGACAATCATATTTTACATTGGTATATTTTTATTATTGATTGCTGTGTGGGCAGTTATTGTTTACATGGCTTTTTGGGCGTTGCAATACCGTCGTTACCGAGACTGGTTGAGTAAACAGAACTATACAACTTTATTGATCAAAGTTCCAAAAAATAATGAGAAAACTGCATTGTCGGCCGAGCAAATGTATGCTAGTTTGCATGGTATCTATCGTAACTACTGGACCCGATTAATTGAGGGTAGCCTACAAGAACATATTAGTTTGGAAATAGTGTCTTCGAATAAGTATATTAAGTTTTATACTAATATCCCGACAAATTTAGTTGAGTTTGTCGAGGGTCAGATTTACGCTCAATATCCGACGGTATTGATTGAAAAAGTTGAAGATTACACAACTGAACAAGAAGGGCGTAATTTTGCCAGCTGTGAATTAGTTCTAGAAAGAAACGATGCTTATCCGATTCGAACATTCGAGTCATTTGATGTAGATCCATTGGCTGGTGTTACAGCTGTTTTGAGTAAAATTGGTGATGCGAAAAATCAAATTTGGGTTCAATTTTTAGTTAAGCCAATTGATAATAGATGGCAATTAAAAAGTCAGAAAATTGTTCAGCGAATCAAGGGAGAGCGTAATTTAGTACTCCAGTTATTAAACCAGCTCAGAGCAACTGCTACTAGTGATGAAACCAAAGAGACAAAAAAGGAATTGACTGGCCCGGAACGAGAAGCGGTTGAACAAATTGAGAGCAAAACTACTAAATTAGGTTATGAAGTAAAAATTAGGTTGATTTGTTTTGGCGATGATCCGTTTGATGCCAAGAATAAATTGAAATCAATTATTGGGACATTCAAACAATTTAATTTGACTAATTTAAATGGATTTGTTGCGAAGAAGATATCTACAAATGACAATAAAGAATTGGAAGCATATAAAAAACGAAGTTTTTGGAGCAGGGGATATGTTTTAAATGTGACCGAGCTGGCTAGTTTATTCCATTTACCCAGTATTAATGTGGCTACTCCAGCAATTGTCTGGTCAACCAGTAAAGTGGCTGAACCACCCAGTAATTTACCGACACCAGATAATACCGACGAATCTGATTTAACAGTTTTTGCTAAAACTGATTTTCGGGGATTAGAGAATCAGTTTGGGATAAAAACTGATGATCGCTCTAAACATATGTATATTGTTGGTAAGACTGGCATGGGTAAAACATCATTGCTGCAAAACATGGTGATTGACGACATGCGCAAGGGTAGGGGATTGGCGGTAGTTGATCCACATGGTGATTTCGTTGATACAGTTTTAAATTATATTCCTTCTGACCGAATAAACGACGTGGTTCTCTTTGACCCTGGTGATCGAGATAATCCGATTGCTTTTAATTTATTAGAACAAGTTGAAGATGACTTTAAGCCCATTGTGACTTCTGGTTTGATCGCTATTTTTAAAAAGCTATGGTCGGAATCATGGGGTCCTAGACTGGAACATATTTTGCGCTATACTTTTTTGGCATTATTGGATTACCCCCAGAGCACCTTTTTACATGTGCCGCGGCTTTTGACTGATGAAACATTTCGTCGAGAAGTGTTAAAGAAAGTAAACGATCCGGTGGTTAAAGATTTTTGGGAGGTGGAATTTAATGGTTATCCCGACAAAATGCGGCAGGAAGCAATTTCGCCAATTCAAAACAAAATTGGGCAATTTTTGGCCAGTACAACTATTAGAAATATTGTTGGGCAGCCAGTGACTTCGATGAACATGCGTGAGATTATGGACAAAGAGCAGATTTTATTGATTAAGGTGGCCAAAGGTATTGTTGGTGAGGATAATGCTGCTTTATTGGGCGCGATGATGATTACCAAGATGCAGTTAGCGGCCATGAGTCGAGCCGACGTACCGGTTGAACAACGAGTCCCATTTAATCTGTATGTAGATGAATTTCAAAATTTTGCGACCGAAAGTTTTGCTTCTATTTTATCAGAAGCCAGAAAGTATAAATTGAATTTACACGTGGCCAATCAATACATTGAACAAATGGAAGATGTGGTTAGAGGAGCAGTTTTTGGTAACGTGGGCACTTTGGTGACTTTTCGTGTCGGGGCGACCGATGCTGACTATTTAGCTAAAGAATTCGCGCCGACGTTTACACCTGAAGATCTGACTAATCTGGAAAAATTCCATATTTATTTACGAATGACTATTGATGGCATATCTAGTCCGGCTTTTAGTGGTATGACTTTATCTTTGCCTGATGATAAGACTAGTAATCGAGAAAAAGTGGTGCGAGTTTCACGGGAACGATATGGACGCCAAAGACAATTTGTTGAGGGTAAAATCAGAGAATGGGCGGATGAAGTTGTTAAACAGAAAGCAATTAGTCAATTAAAACAAAAACAAGAAAAACAAGAAAAAAAAATGTTTAGAAAAATACAAAAAAAATCCACCAACAAAGATAATCCAGGAGAAAACTATCAGTCGCCAGTAAACTTGGAAGTTAATCAAGCCAGAGAAAATAAGTTGCTATCCAAATTAAAAGTTTTTCAAAAGACTCGTCAAGATTCAGGTACTAATGAAAATGATGATAAATCGTTGGTCAATGTCCAAAAGGGCACCGAAGCTAAAACTGACCAAAAATACTACAATAAATTAAAAGATTTTTGGCAAAAGAGAAATGAAAAAAATAAAGTAGAGAAGAAAGTTGATAATAATAAGAAAAAGGGTAAAACTGCCGATATTGGTGAGGTGACTATTAATCCAGATGGTTCAATTGTTGAAGTTGAATTAAATGATAATGGGAACGATATATTGAAGTAGATATTTTTGCTAATAATTTTTTAGGGGATTGGGTAATATAATAAGTCGCACAATGTATCTTGTGCGACTATTATTATATGATTAAGAGAAGGGTCTAATATCTTATAGTAATGGAAAATTATAGTTTATTTTAATACATGAATGTCTTTTTGGACAATATACTTTCTCGTCGGAATATATTATTCGGGCTAAATTATTATATGTCGTACAATTTGTTTGTATTTATATATTTGTGTTAGCATTGATGAATAGAAGTTGTTTGATACTACCCTATTCATTTAATAGTTGCTGGCGCATATTTTTAAACATGCCAATATAGAAGCTAAGATTGTGTAGGGTGTTAAGATACATACTCATGGGTTCTTTGTTGATGAGCAAGTGTCGTAAGTAGGATTTGGAGTAATTGGCACAGGTATAACAATGACATTGGGGATCGAGAGTGGCTAAATCATTTTTATATTGAGTCTGTTTAATTTTAATAATTCCACCCGAGGTATAGAGGTAGCCGTGACGGGCGTTTCTAGTTGGCAAAACACAATCAAACATATCAACACCCATATTTATAGCTTGTTGAATATTTTCCGGTGTGCCAACACCCATAAGGTATCTGGGTTTATTGGTAGGTAAGGTGGGAACAGTGTAGTTTAAGACATCGTACATTTGAGAATTTGATTCACCAACTGCTAGGCCGCCAATGGCATAGCCATCGAAATTGATTTCTTGTAGTCTGGCTGATGATTGAAGACGTAGATCATGAAATAAACCACCCTGAACGATACCAAAAAGGGCCTGATTTTTATGTTGGTGAACTTTTCGGCAGCGCCTGGCCCATTTTAGGGTTAAATTTAGTGATTTTTGAGCATAATCATGACTGCAATCACTGGGTGGACATTCGTCGAATACCATCATGATATCCGAACCTAAATTTTGCTGGATTCGGATTGATTTTTCCGGTGATAGAAAACATGGACTACCATCGATGTGCGATTGGAATTTGACACCGCGGGGAGTTATTTTTCTAGTTTTGGCTAAACTGAATACTTGATATCCACCACTATCAGTCAGAATGGGTTTTGACCAACTGATGTATTGATGTAAACCGCCAGCTTTACGGATAATTTGGTCTCCCGGCCGAAGGTGTAGATGGTAGGTGTTTGCTAAACAAATTTGGGCGCCGATTTCGGCCAGAGTTTTAAAATCTAAGGCGCGGATGGCGCCGGCGGTAGCAATAGGCATAAAGCAAGGGGTTTGAATATTACCGTGAGGAGTGGAGATCTCCCCTACTCGGGCGGCAGATTGTTTTGACTCTTTGATAACCTTGAATTTAAAGCTACTTTGGTTTATCATAATTGATAAAATGAATTTTTAATGCATGAAAGAATTTAGAGATAAAATAAGTCCTGATAAAGATACTGGACAATGGTTTTCAACATTGAAACAAGAAATAATGGAGTTAAAAACGGAAGAAGAAAAAGTACCAAGACTGGTGGCAACGGTTGATCAATTAAGCACATTGGATACAGCTAGAGTTGATAAAATGATTATACCAGATCGAGTGACATCAGCATCAATTGATCGTGGTATTAGATATGTCAATCAAGTTTTGCGTCCGGCTGGATTTGAAAAAGTCGGTTTATCAGTCAGGGGTGGATTTTTGACCGATCTGAAGCGGGCGAAAAGTATCTTGGCCGGATATAACCAGACTAATGAAAAACAGCCTATCCTATTCGCTAGTGGCGATTTGCCAATCAGAAACTGGTTTAATCCTAAATACTATTATGAAGACTTAACTGTAAAAGAAAAGTGGCCGCCATCAATATCACAGCTAGTTGGTTGGCGACTGCATAATGTTGGCAGTATTGTTTCTTTGCAGAATAAATTTCAACAGTTGCAGTCTTTGACAGACAAAATTGCGGGGAAAAAGCTGATTCGTTGGGATATCTACGGGATTAATGATGATGCTGATAAAATTATACCATTAATGGATCACGATACGATGTTAGCGATTGAATATTATCCTCGTTTTGGTCATCCTGATGATTTTTTTATTCGTCTTGATCAGCTCCGTAGCAAATACCGAGACAAAGAGATAGGTATTTCGTTTGATCCAGTATATTATCATATGGCGGTCAGGTTGTATAAAGGAATATTAACACCGGAACAATATTTTCAAAAAATAATCAAGGAAAGGCCAGAGCAATTAATGATGATGGAAGTTAATCAAATGGCTGATAATGCTATTAAACCCCATACTGCTTGTTTTGAGGGCAAGTTAAATTTTTATAAGTTGTTTTATGATTATGGTCAGAAGATGCATAATTTAACATATATTCCTCATTTTGCCTATGAGCCTCATCCTAAGTATTATGAAAAAATGATGGCCGAAGGCAAAGAGTATTTTGTAAAAATTATGGATAGTTTTAAGGGTAATGATAAGTATTATAAGCAAGAAATGAAAAGATCAAATAAGTAGAAATAATATGAGAAATATTGAATCTAAAGTTGACGTTTTAAAGGAGAAAGAGAAGCAAGTATTGATTATGTCAGTCAATTCGTTGAGTTGTAGCGCGACTGATCCAAAAAGGCCATTGGAGATAGTTTATCCTCCGCTAGCGACTCAAAAATTGATTGAGAGAACGAAAGAATATATTGAAAAAGTTTTTAAGCCAGCGCGTTTTGATAATACTGGTGTTTCCTTGCACGGTGGGTTTGTTACTCAAATTGAGAAATTTAAGGGTAAGAATATTAATATCACAAGTGGTGATTTGCCTGATGTAAATTGGTTTGAAAAAGAATCAGCTATACAACTTATGAATGATCTGGTTAAAGATGTTTTTTATCGTTTGCCCAAAAAGGGTATTGATAAACTACTGGGAAAGAAAAATGGGGATAAGCTAATGACGCCCCAGCATGTGGGGTGGCGGGTTAATAGCGCGCCTAGTCAAGCTAGTTTGCGAACTAAAATGCATCAATTACAGAATATTTGTGATCCTGATTGTCATGGTAAAATCTATATCCGTGTCAATGCGCAAGAAATAAAAAAGACAAATTGGAAGAATATTTTAGGTAATTTGCGAAAAAATTCAGTTTTAGCCATTGAATATAACCCCGATTATTATACTATGCAGGAATTTTTAAATACTATCTCCCAAATGAGACAGGAACGTGGAGATCATATATCTTTTTCGTTTGATACGGCTCATGTTCGGCGGGGCTATGATGATCAAAAAAATGGTCCACCAGAGCAGGAATTGGATCGTATTTGTCACGACAATGATAAGCAAAAAATGATGTCAATTGTGGAATTAAATCAAATCAAAGCTGGTGAAAAATATACTCATTCACCATTGGCAGATGGATTGGTTGATTTGGTTAAAATAATGGGTATATTTGGCCGGCTAATTCGTGAGAAAACTGATCGAGTATATCAACCACAGGTAGTGGTGGAAACTCATCCGGCTGATTTTGACAACATGATTGCCAATGGCAAAACATATTTTAGCCAAATGTATCGGGCCTATATGGATTTAAGAAAATAGATACTAAAGGCTAATGGTGATTTGTTTTTTGGTGATCGGGTGATAGAAAGATAGTTCGTAGGCAATGAGAGCAATATTTTTGTTAGGTAGTGGCGTGGCGGCGCCATATTTTATGTCGCCAATAATCGGGTGATTGATTGATGATAATTGAGCCCGAATCTGGTGAGAGCGGCCGGTAATCAAATGGATATCGAGAAATGTAGTGTTTGTTTGTTTGGGAACTGATGAGAATGAATTTGAAATAATAGATGACAGATGGGGGGAAGATTTTTTTAACTGCTGGATTTTCGCATTGGTTTTTACCTGGTATTCAAGAATTGATTTTTTATAACCGGGTTTTGATATATTAGAGACTCGAGTGATGTTTTTCTGCTCATTTTTTTGAAGATACTGGATCAAGACTTGTTTGTCCCCTACTCCCATTTTTCCTTCCACTGCCGCTAGGTATTTTTTGGTTATTAGGCTGCATCTTAATTGTTCTGATAGTCTGGAGGCTGCTTTTGATGTTTTAGCAAAAATGATTATGCCGCTGGCTGGTCGATCGAGACGATGAATTAGACCCAGGTAGACATTGCCCGGTTTATGATATTTGGCTTTGATATATCTTTTAGTTAAGGCAAAAATGGATTGATCACCAGTTCGGTCGCCTTGAGTAAGGAGGCCGGCGGGTTTGAATACGGCTATGAGGTGATTATCCTCGTATAGAATATTTAATTCCATGATATGGGTAGAGACGTTGCTCGCAACGTCTCTTATTGAAAGTTAAAAAAAGATAAATTGTGGTTATTCTTTACGGGCAGACAAGTAGTGCCAGGTGACTAGCAGGGGTGAGGCGTTGAATATGGAACTATAGGTGCCGGAAATTAAGCCGACAATTAGTGTAAAGACGAATATTCGAATGGATTCACCACCGAAGAGATAGAGAGCAACCAGAGTGACAATGACAGTTAAGGAAAGGTTCAGGGAACGAACCAGAGTTTCATTGACAGACATGTTCACCACTTCTTCAAAGGTGTGTTTGGTATATTTACGTAGGTTTTCTCGAATTCGATCAAAAACGACAATAGAGTCATGGACAGAAAAACTCATAACAGTTAAGATGGCTGGCAAGAACAAGAAATCTATTTCGACATGCCAATAGGCACCGAGAATGGAATAGACGCCAAGAACAAAAAGGACATCATGTAAAAGTGCGGCGACGGCACAAATACCAAAACGCCAAGCACTGGTGGGGGCAGGAACATTACGAAAAGCCCAGGACATATAAAGAATAATACAAAGTGAGGCAATAACTATTGCCCAGATGGTTTTACTGGCAAGTTCATTACTGATGGTCGGCCCAATGGCTTCAAATCTTATTTCTTTAATGCTGCCAAATTTGGTTTGCAGGGTGTTGATAATTTCATTGTACTGCTTTGTACCACCAATAATGCTGGAAGAGCTTGATTGATCTATTTCCGTCAAAGAACTGACTTCTTTGGTGGAGATAGAATTGTCATTTTCGTTGGTATTGTCAGTGGAGTTTTCCTCGACCGCTAAAGTATCGGTGCGAATGATAATGTTATTTTTCCCTGATGATTGGACAGAAAGATTGCCAAGATTGAGAGGAGTGAGAGTTTGCCTAACTTCTTCAGTATTGATATTTGATTGATCAACTAATTGTAGTTCAAGCAAGGTGCCACCCCGAAAATCGATGCCAAGTAGCAGGCCGTTGAATATCAGAGAAATTAAACCGGGAACAATGATAATGGCGGAAATAATATACCAAAGGTGGCGTCGGCCAATAATATTTATCATTTTTACTTAAAGTTATTCGATTAAATATAATATTATTTATTTTTGATACCAAATAGACCAGGATTATCTGAGGAACTAAGAAATAATCGAAGGAAAGTGCGGGTAATGGTAATAGCTGAAAACATGCTGACCAAAACACCGACAGCGAGAGTTAAGGCAAAACCTTTGATCGTACCGGTGCCAACAAACCAAAGAATAAGACAAGTAATCAAGGTCGAAAAGTTGGCATCACGAATGGATGGCCAGGCGCGTAAGAAACCGGCTTCAATGGCTGAACGTAGAGTTTTACCGTCACGTAATTCTTCTTTGGTGCGTTCAAATATCAGAATATTGGCGTCGACGGCCATGCCGATGGATAAGATAAAAGCCGCTGCACCCGCCAAAGTGATAGTAACAGGGATTAATTTGAAAATTGAAATGGAGATGAGAATATAAATGCCAAGAGCCATTGAGGCTAATAGACCAGGTAGTCGATAGTTGAGTAGGAGGAAAATGATAATTAAAAAGAGACCGATTAAACCGGCGACCAAGCTTCTTTGCATGGCTTCGTTGCCCAGGGTGGCACCAACATTGGATTGGCCGATCAGTTTAACTGGGACTGGCAAAGCACCGGAATTCAATTGAATTTTCAGGTTTTTGGCATCTTCGACCGTAAAATCGCCTTCAATGATAGCGTTGCCATCAGTAATTTCAGCCTGGACAGTGGGAGCGGAAATAAGGAGATCGTCGAGGAAGATGGCAATTCTTTTTTGCAGGTTATTTTTAGTTAAAGTGGCAAATAATTCTTTACCCTGATCATTAAATTCAAGGGTAACGACAGGAGTATTTTTTTGAGGATCAATCTCGATATCAGCTTTTTTGAGATTGGCACCAGTTAAACCGGTATCCGCCCACCAATTGATGTCATTTTGTAAAAGATCTGGATTGGGATCAATTGGTTCAGCTCGGAACTGTAATTGAGCGGTTTTACCAATAAGATCAATAGCTTGGCTAATATCGTTGACACCAGGTAACTCAACGATAATTTTATCTTCACCACTAGTTTGAATTAGTGGCTCAGTGACACCGAGTTGATTGATACGAGAGTCAATGATATTAATGACACCTTGGATGGCTTCACTTTTCTCACCGGCGGAAATTTTGGAAACATCGGCTTGATAGGTTAGTTGCGTTCCTCCTTTAAGATCTAGTCCTTGATGGATTTTTAATTCTTTGTGCAGATTAATTTGATCAAAATTGAGATCGGGGCCGTTGGGCCAAGTGACTAGAGCGGAAATAATGGTGATAACGATAATAAGGATGGTGAGTAGAAAAGTATTTTTTTGCACGGCTTTTTAAAATTAATAATGAATAATTAATAATGAATAATTAATTAGATAATTATTCATTTAAAAAAGGCAACTAATTGATATTGTAGTTGATTGACCGATAAAAGACAACTGGGTTGGAAGTTACAAGTATTTATCTTGTTTATTGGCTTTTAGTAGATCAATAATTTTTTTCACATCATTGGCTTTGTCCTTACTACAGACCAGGGTGATGTCCGGCGTATCAACTATTATCAGGTCTTTAACCCCGACGGTGGCGATGGGTTTGGACAGACTATATATTAGGGAATTGTCGGTATCGACTTGGTAAATTTCTCCTTTGGTGACATTGCATAATTTTTCGTCGCCGTTCTGACATAATTCATCCATAAGGGTTTTCCAAGTGCCAATGTCACTCCACCCAATATCGTCGGCCGGGATACCAATCAGATCTTTTTCTTTCTCGGAAACGCCGTAATCGATAGGAATATTTTCCATGTCGGGAAAATATTTTTTTAAGGCCGTTTTTTCATGTTTGGTACCAATGGCAGTTGCTATTTTTTCCAGAGCGGTGGAACTATCGGGCAAATGTTTTTTGAAAGCATCAAGCATGATTTTGACGGGCGTAATGTACATGCCGGCATTCCAGAGATAGGAGCGACTGTTGAAGAATTTTTTGGCGGTTTTTAGATCCGGTTTTTCAATAAATTGGCGAATATTGTAGGCTTCGGTTTTATTGTGAGTATTGATTTGTTTACCAATATTGATGTAGCCCAGTCCAGTATGAGGAAAAGTCGGTTTGATTCCGAGAAGGACAATCCGCTGAAATTTTTTGGCGATTTTGCCGGCTTCTAAAATATAATTAACAAATTTTTTAGGGTTAGAGATGCGATGGTCGGCCGGGAGAAAAGCTGCAACGGCTTGTGGATCTTTTTTATAGATATAGGTGCAGCACAAGCCAATGGCACTGGCCGTATTGCGAGGTACTGGTTCAGCAATGATGTTTTCAGGCGGAAAATCCGGAATTTGTTTTTTGATTTCACTAATATAATTTTTATTGGGATTGATATAGATATTCTCAATTGGTATTTTGCCTTGAAATCTATCAATAGTGTCTTTGAGCATCGATTGATCGGAAATAAGATTGAATAGTTGTTTAGGTTTGTTTTGGCGGCTCATGGGCCAAAGTCTTGTGCCTTGACCACCAGCCATGATGACAATATGCATCTTTAATTAGTTAATTGATATTTATTTATATACTCGATTATAACAAATATTTATTAATATTTGACACTTGATTCTCGGGCTAACGCGTTTTGATTGAGTTAATTATTTCGGAGAAGTCAGTTGGTAATTCAGAAATTAAATTTTTCTTTCGGCGGCTACTTGGATTAATTATTTTCAGAGAATAGGCGTGTAACAATTGCCGTTTAATTTTCAGTAATTTGGATATCTTCGATGAGGTTTTAGTGTAATAGGTTTGATCGCCGATGACGGGCATGTTTTCTGACAGAAGATGGACTCTGATTTGGTGCGTGCGGCCAGTTTCAATTTGGACGTCCACTAGACTGAGATTGTCCCCGTGAAAGGAAAAATTTTGCATGGTTTGGTAACGAGTGATGGCTGTTTTACCTTGCTTGGTCATGGTAGTAGCGAACTTTTTCCGGTCAGAATGGCTGCGCGTGATGTTTTTTCTAATTACTCCCCTACTTTGGTATTGGTTATTTAAAACCAAAGCGTAATATTTTTTTGTCCATTTTTGGTTTTTGATGTCTGATTGGAGCTGGTTGAGTGAGGCTTGATTTTTGGCAATGACCAAAAGGCCGGAAGTGTCTTTGTCGAGACGATGGACTATGCCTGGGCGATAGATGTTGTTGATCGGATCGAAATTTTTAAAATCGGGATAGTGATAAAGCAGGATGTTGACTAAAGTATTATGCAAATGGCCGGGGCCAGGATGGACGGCAATACCGGCGGGCTTGTTTATCACTAAGATATCATTGTTTTCATAAATTATGTCTAAATCAGCTTTTTGAGCTTGGAGAGTTAATTCCTGGGGTGGAGGGATTTGAATATGGATTTGATCACCAATCTTGACTTGATGACTGGGTTTATAGATAATTTTTTGGTTGATACGAGCGTGACCAGATTTAATGAGGGCGGCAATATAACCACGGGATAGATTATGAATATTAATGGTAATGATTTTGTCTAAGCGTGACGACTGATTGGCAATAAATTGATGGACGATAGGTTTCATAGTTGGGTTAATATTTTTTTCACCTGTTTGAGACTGGCGGCTTGGAAAAGTTGCTGCCGATAAGATTTGGCTTGGGGAAAATTTTTGATGTACCAACCATAGTGTTTGCGCATTTGGATAATGGCCAGCTGTTCTTGACCGGTTTGTTTAATCATTAATCGGCTGTGTTCCAGAATAATCTTGATTATCTTTTTGATATTGAAGCGGGGCCGGATTTTGATTCCTGATAAAATAGCGCGACTTTGTTGAAAAATCCAAGGGTTACCCAAAGCACCGCGACCAATCATAATGCCGGCCGGGGTGTATTTTTTAATATGTTTAACAGCTTGAAACGGATCAACAATATCGCCGCTGCCAATGACTGGCACGCTTAGTGATTGAGAAATTTGTTTGACTTGATCCCAATTGGCTTGGCCCTGATATTTTTGTTTGACGGTGCGACCATGAATGATCAAGCAGTCAATATGGCTTTGAGTAACGATTTTTTTATAGAAAGACGGGGGCAAGATTTGGTCATAGCCGATTCTGGTTTTGAGCGAGAGGGGTAGATTGATATTTTTTTTTATGGTGAAAAGGATATCGATAAGTTTGTCGGGCTCTAATAATAACCGGCCGCCATGGCCGGAAGCAATCATGCTGCGAGCCGGACAGCCACAATTGAAATCGATACCATCGGCGCCAATGGCTTGCGCGAACAAAGCCGCTTTGATTGTTTCGTCGATGGTGTTGCCAAAAACTTGAATAATAATTGGTTTTTCTTTGGGACTATATTTGGTTTTGGCTATTGTCTTCTGATTATTGTAATTGAGACCCATGGCACTGACCATCTCAGAAAAGACCACGTCGGCGCCATATTTTTTAAAAATTATTCGTTGCGCTGAATTGGTGATGCCGTGCATGGGTGCTGAACAGAGGTGGGGGTGATTTTTTGACCAGGAGAATGGCATATGAAAAATTAATTACGAATTACGAATACGAATTACGAATTTACAAGTTATGCAAATTATATTTTGCACTCATATTATTTTTTTGTGGACAACCTGTCTGAGCGTTAATCATAGTCCCGGTCCGTCAGTAGCGAGTTTTGGGAGCAAAAAAATAATATGAGTGCAAAATATAATTTGCATAACTTGTAAATTCGTAATTCGTATTCGTAATTCGTAATTAATTTTATTTTCTGGTAATTTGGGGGCCGGTGGAGGTGTCTTCGATATGGTAGCCGGCTTGTTCGATTTCTTTTCTTAATTGATCAGCTTTTTGATAATCTTTGGCTAATCTGGCTTCTTCTCGTTGTTGGCCCAGCTTTTTAATTTGAGCGGGAATTTTTTCTTTGACTTGGAATAACACACCCAGGATTTGATCAAAATCTTCCAGCAGATTTAGAGTTTTTTCGGCGGCTTTTTTGCCAATTTTCTTATCATCAAGCAGTATGTTTACTTTTTTAATCAGGTTGTGGATAACTGAGATGGCTTTGGGTGTGTTGAGATCGTCTTGAATCGCCTCAAAAAATTGGTCATGGGAAGAGATGAACAGACTTTCATAACTATTGGCGGGAATATTGGGCATTTCTTTTTTAACGTTTTGCAGACGAATGATAAATTTATCGATATTTTTGAGAACATTGTGAGCAGCTTTGATGCTATCCCAGGTAAAATTTTGTTTAGAACGATAATGACTGGTCAAGAAAAGATAGCGCAGGTCACGGCCGGTGTATTTTTTGTGTTTAATATCGCGCAGAGTGTAGAAATTACCTTTGCTTTTAGACATTTTTTGTCCGTCAACGAGTATGTGTTCACGATGTAGCCAGTAATTGACAAATTTTTTGCCGGTATAGCTTTCAGATTGAGCAATTTCATTTTCATGATGAGGAAAAAGATTATCAACGCCGCCGGTATGAATGTCAATGCGCGGTCCCAGGTATTTCATGCTCATGGCGGAGCATTCAATATGCCAACCCGGGCGGCCTTCGCCATAGGGAGAAGGCCAGTAATTATCACCATCTTCCGGTGTACGAGCTTTCCAGAGAACAAAATCAGCGGCTTGTTCTTTGTCATATTCTTGGTGGTCAACCCGATGGCCAATTTTGAGGCCACTCTTGTCTAATTTGGCTAGTTTGCCATATTCAGGAAATTTAACGATGGAAAAATAAACGGAGCCATCTTGGCCTTGGTAGGCAATATTTTTTTTCATTAAATCTTTAATAATTTTGAGCATTTCGGGAATATGCTCGGTGGCACGGGGCATGAAGTGTGGCGGGATAATATTGAGATCTTGCATATCTTCAAAAAAAGCAGCTGTATACTTGGTAGTATGTTCTTGCAAGCTAACATGTTGCTCTTGGCTGGCTTTGATGGTTTTATCTTCAATGTCGGTAATATTCATGGCATGTTTGATGTCGTATTGGTCGTATTCGAAATAACGACGGAGAATGTCAGCAAAAACATAGGCGGAAAGATTGCCAATATGCACATAGTTGTAAACAGTTGGCCCACAAATATACATGGTGACTGCATGGGGTTTAATGGGGACAAATTCTTCTTTTTGTTTGGTAAGCGAATTATATAGTTTTAGAGCCATTTTTTGTATTTAAAATATTGAATAATTATGATTTCTAAAATGATCATGATGAAAATGGTGATAAAGAAGCCATATGAGGTGCCATAAAAATCCAGGGATTCAAAATTCATGCCAAAAATGCCCGCAATGAGAGTTAGCGGCATGAGTGAGACGGAGATAATGGTTAGAATTCTCATGACATCGTTAATTTTATGACTGGTGAGAATGTCACTAATATCAATCATACCATCAATCAAGTCTTGATAGTGCTTGGCGATATTGAGAGTTTTTTCTTGCGACTCAATCAGGGCATCAAAATATACTTGGCTGGTAGAATAGTTTTGAATAATTTTTGATTTTAATATCTCTTTGGTGACAACGAGGTTGGGTTGAGTAATGGCTTTAATTTGGAGAATGTTTTTACGGGCAAGTAACACATTGCCAATCGATGTTTTGAAGTCGCCGGTAATTAATTCTTTTTCCAATTTTTTGATTTTGGAAACGGTGTTACTGATAATGGCAAAGTTGTTATTGGTAACTTTACGAATAAGTTCATGAAGAACGTATTCAGTACTTTTTTTGAAATGTGGATGATGATGAGCTTGGTCATTGATTTTTTCAATAATCCTATCGATAGCCGGCAGAGGATGTTGATGAATGCTAATAATAAATCTGCGGGAAAAAAATATGTCAATTTCTTCAATCAATATTTCATCTTCATTTTGCTGCAAGGCGGCATGAATAACGATAAAAATATATGATGGATGTTCATAGGTTTTGGCAATTTGAATTTGATCTAAACACTCCTTTGTATCAGAATCGTGCAGGTTATATTTTTGAGCTAACTTTTTCAGTTCGGTTTTACTCGGATCTTGGATGTCAATCCAGGTTTTACCGAGAAATTTGCTGGCCGTTATTTTGTTTTTTGACATAATATTGATTATTTACGTCCTTCCATAGCTTTGGTAAGAGTAATTTCGTCGGTGTATTCCAGGTCGGTGCCCATGGGTAGACCAAAAGCGAGGCGGGTGATATGAATATTATTCGTTTTGAGCATGTTTTGGATATAGATGGCAGTGGCTTCTCCCTCTAAATTCGGGTTGGTCGCGATTATTAATTCAGCAATATCTTGGTTTTGTAAGCGACGATAGAGATTATCTAAAGTGAGATGTTCGGGGCCAATGCCATCGATGGGAGAAAGGGCGCCATGCAAAACGTGATAGTGACCGCGATAGTTAGTCTTTTCAATGGCAATAATGTCCAACGGCTGTTCAACGACACAGATGGTCTGGGCTTCTCGTTTGGGATCTTGGCATATTAGACAAGGATTGGTGTTGGTGTAATTGTGACAATTGGAACATAGTTGCAGATTTTGTTTGAGATTGGTTAGGGCCGAACCAAAATCTAGTATTTCTTGGTTGTTTTTGTGTAGTAAATAATATGTAAGCCGACTGGCTGTCTTTTGACCAATACCGGGTAGCCTACTAAAATGATTAATCAGATTACTGATTGATGATGGAATATGGGCCATATTAATTGGTGACGTAAATATTGAGAAAGACACCATTGTCTTCCATCCAGTTGGCTCCTTCGGCCACTAATTGATAATATTCGGTATAAACACCGGGAGTGTGGGGGGCTTGAATGGTAAAATTAAAGGTGCCGATTTCGCCGGGATCGATTTCAGTCTCGGCCAGGTTGGTGAGGCGGTTAGGGGAAAGCCAGGAGGTCTGGTCGTAGAAAATACTGTTACGGTCTTGGGAATGACTGGTGGCTAACCGGACGGGATTGGCGCCACTATTTTTCCAGGTTTGGGAGCCGGTGTTTTGGTATTTAATTTGCAGTTCGATTTTATCGCCGGCGGCGACGGTGGGATAGTTTGATTGACTAATCCATTGGTTGGAATAGGCTGGTTGCCAGACATTGATATGCCAAACAATATCGGGATCATTAAACCAAGAGTGGTTTTCGGCGACGGGACGAAAATGTTCTTCATATTCTTTCATTTCCTGAGGGGCGGTAATGGTAAAATTAAAAGTGGCTTCCTGCCCGTAACTAACACCAGAAGTCGCCAGTTTGACCGGCCGGTTAGCGCCGATCCAACTGGAATTACTAAATGAAGAGGCGCGATCGCGATTGTTGTCGGTGCCAAGATGAATGGGGTATTGGCCAACGTTGTACCACCAGTTTTTACCAATGTTTTTTAATTTCACCCACACATTGGTGGTTTCGCCGGGTTTGAGAGTAATATTTGATGGTGACTGATCGATTATTTCAGCAGCATAGTCAGGTGGGGTGTAATTGGCTTGAATGCCTGATTCATTGTGGACAATGACGGTGGTGCCGTTGGGAGCCCAGTCGTATAACCACTCGGCGTTGGCTAGTGATAGGCGAATACATCCATGGCTAACCCGCCAGCCAAGGTGATTTTCACCTTCATAAACTCGTCCCCAACTATATTGCCAGTAGGGTAAGCCATGAATGCCATAGCTGCCATCGGAAGTGATCGCCATCCAGTTAGGCATGTAGAGATCATAGGGAGTGGAATAGGCATTGGGGATATGATTGTATATTTGATGGGTGCCAATAGGAGTCGGCATATCCCAGGTACCGGTGGAAATGGGAAATTGATTAATAATTTGGTAATTTTCAATGATGGTCATGCGTTGATCAGCAATTGATACATCAATTACTTTACTGCTATTTGCTTTGGCTTTTTCTATTTCAAATGATTGATTGGGAATGGAAAAAGTAAGAGCAAGGGCGATAATAATGGTGATAATGGTCGCTTTTTTCATGGTTTTCATTCAATGATAATAAAGTTATTTCTAATATATTTATATTTTATAATTTTTAAGCTAGTTTATAAAGAGTGTCCACATACCAAACACCCTGGCAATTTATTTTGGCCAGGGTATTGGTAAAAAAAGCGACCGAGAATAATACTATCGAGAAATCAGTAAGTGGGGGCAAGAATCAGCTGTCTTTGGATATGATTGAGAGAATTCTCAACGTAGGATATTTTTTGATGAATATCGAACATGGAATCAAGCCGAGTAATAACATTGAGTTGTTGTTTGAGGTAATTAAGTTTATTAATAATTTGGGCCTGGGTGATGCGATGATCGATAAGATATTGTTCTAGTCCGGCAATCCATAGTTTGTAATCAGCTACCATTTGAACAATTTTCTTTTGGGTGATTTTTTTCATGTTGGGCTCCTTTTTTCTTAGATAATATTTATTTTTACTGGTTTTATTATAGACAACAAAAAACTCATCAAATATGACATTTTAATGAGCGGGCGTAATTTTGAAATAAGCGGTAAATTACCAGTTTAATTTTTCTTTAACCTGGGCTGAGTAACGACGAGAAACAGGGATAGTGGCTTTGTTGTTGAGTTCAATTTGGTAGTTGGATTTTTGCCACAAGTACATGCGCGACACATGTTCAGTGTTAACAATGTATGATTTGTGAGCGCGAACGAAATTGTCGGGTAAACATTTTTCCAGATCTTGTAATTTGTAATGCACTCTTTTATGAATATTATCTTTGGTGTGAGCAAATACCACTGGTCCTTCGGCATGAAAATAGGTAATATCACACAGGTGAAATATGTAACGATCATTGGGATTGGTGCCGACAGCGGTTATTTTGCCATTGATGTGATTATTGACTTGCTCAATGGTTCCAGTATCAATTTTTTTACTGGTGGGGGCTTTGAGGATATTGGTAATTTTATCAATAGTAATTCGAAAACGAACCGGATCAATTGGTTTAAGAATATAGTCGATGGCATTTAGTTCAAAAGCTTTAACGGCATAATCATCATAGGCGGTGACAAAAATAATGTGAGGTGGTTTTTTTAACTGGCTGATTTTTTTAGCCAATTCGATACCTGAAATAAACGGCATATTAATATCGAGAAAAACTAATTCTATCTGATGCTCTTGGATAGTGGCAACAGCTTGACGAGGGTTATTGAGATCATAAATATGCCTTTTATCGATATATTGGCTGCAATGATAATATAGTTCCTCGATAGCTGGTTGTTCATCATCAATGATGAGAGTTTTAATTTTGAGCATAATTTTTTATTAAATTACGAGTGGTATGATATTAAAATTAATTTATACCACTCGTTAGATTGGTATCTTCAGGTTAACAATCGTGCCTTTTGCGGAAGTATCAATATCGATTAGGTCTTCTCGTTGATAAAAATTTTTAAGACGAGCAATAGTGCTGGGTAAACCAAGATGTTTGTGTATTTTGATATTGGATTGAATATTTTTAATGATTTTTTGGGGTATACCTTGCCCATTATCTTTGGTAATGAGAATGAGTAAATTACGAGCTTTTTTAACTGATAGTTCGACGGTTACTTTTTCTTGTTGCTTTATGTTGTGGACAATGGCATTTTCAACGATTGGTTCCCAAATGAGGTTGGGAACTTTGTATTTGGTATAAATATCGGGGATGTCTCTTTTGATGGTAATTCTTTCACCGAATCTGGCTTTGGCGATAGCAATATAGCTGTCGATGTTTTTGATTTCGTCAATAAGTGGCACTAGCTCTCCTTGTTTACGTAAACTGCTGCGCAAAAGCGAGGAAAGTTCAATTACTAAATCATGAGCTTGCGATGGATTGGTTCTGGTCAAAGAACCAATGGTATTGAGAGAGTTAAAGAGCCAATGGGGATTGATTTGTGACTCCAGGGTTCTCAAGCGAGCTTGATTTTGCAGATAAATCATTTGTTGCTGTTTTTGATAATTGATAATGGAATAGATGATATAAAGAAAAATAACCACGCTGCTAATTTGGATTAAAATCACGATAAAAACGGAGGCAATATTTTCCCAAAGAGATTTATAGATAAATCCTTCCAGTAGGAAATAAAAGACGCCGATTTGCAGTATGGAAAAAATAAACTGTACAATAGCGGCGGTAATCATTTTTTTACGATTACTTTGCTGGATCCGACTAATGATGCCACTAACTATGCCGGCCAGAATAGTGAGAATAGCGTAGGGCCAGGAAAGAGGAAAAAGTTGCCGTAGCAAAAAAGCCGCTACTAGAGAAACCGTGAAACTAACCCGCAGTCCGGCTAGAATACCGGAAACGACAATAATGGGTAAGGCCAGATCAAAGATGAGCAGTCTTTTTTCACCATAGTTAAAAAATAAGGTGATGGTATAGATGAGGATAAAAGTTAAAGCCAGGGATATTTTTTCAATAATACTGGGTTTGACAATATTGAAGTTGTTTTTGATGACTAAATGACTGATCAAAAAAGCAATCACTAAAACAATGGCACTGCGACCGGCAATGTCGAGAATTTGATTCCAAAAAAAGATGTTGGGAGTCATAAAAATAAAATAATACTTTATCTTATTATAAATGATAAATTTAAAATTATACCTTTTGACATATTTTTAACAAGTGTGCTAATATAAATTTAGACATTTAATTAACACTTATGCTAAGTAATAGCTCAACAAAAATCAGCGAGAGAGTTCAGGTGGTGGTTAGTTTTTCTCAACAAATTACTCCCCTACTCCTGGTCTGGCAAAAACGGCGGATCTATATCAAAAAACTAAACCTGGTTTTTGAGAAAAAAGTGGGAAGCAGGTTATATTATTATTTTCATGTAAGCGACGCGGAAAATAATGGCTATAAATTGTGTTTAAATACGGATAATTTGGAGTGGATTTTGGAAGAAGTCAGTTATTAAATGGTTAAGACAAATTATTTATCTAATTATAAATTTATGAAAATAAAATCAAGGCCAAACGATTTATTCAAGTTCCCGTCCAGTCGTTTTCTGATGATGCATATTGATATGAATAGTTATTTTGCAGCTTGTGAGCAGCAGGCTAATCCGGCTTGGCGGGGGCGTCCACTAGGAGTTTGTTCGTATATTCATCCCAAAGGAACTATTTTGGCGGCTTCGAAAGAGGCTAAACAGATCGGCATTAAAACCGGAACTAAAATTTGGGAAGCCAAGCTCAAATACCCGCAAATTATTTTGGTGCGGGATGATCCGGCTAAATATCGGGTAATTACCGAGCGAATAAATAAGATTTTTAGCGATTATTCAGATAAAGTGGAAAAATACAGTATAGATGAAAGTTTTTTAAAATTTAGTTTTGCTAATAAAAACTTTGATGAAGATAAAGAAATTGCCAAATTAATAATAATTGCTAACCAAATTAAACAAAGGATAAGGTCGGAAGTGGGCGAATGGCTGACCGCTTCGATTGGGATTGCTCCGACTAAATTTTTAGCCAAGATTGGCTCTGATTTCAAAAAGCCAGATGGCTTATTGGTGATTCGCAAAAATAATGTCGATGAAATTTTACATCAATTGGAATTAACGGATATTTGGGGTATATCTTGGGGTTTGAAAAGACAATTAAATGCCATCAGTATTTTTAGGCCCATGGATATCAAATACGCCAAGCCATCGTTTTTATTAAAGAAGATGGGGAAAATGGGTTATTTTCTGTGGTCGCGACTAAATGGTTTGGAGATCGATTGTCTAAAGGTCGATAAAGACGAAAAGCAAAAATCAATCGGCAATTCTTACACTTTATTGCGAAAAACAGCTGACAAAGAACAAATTGCTCGGATTATGATGAAATTATGTGAAAAAACTGGCCGACGCTTGCGACGAAAAAGTAAGGTGGCAAAAGTGGGGTGGATTGGCTGGCGTTATACCTATGGTGGTGGTTTCGCGCGTCAACAAAAAATGGGCCGCGCCACCGATGATAGCTGGGAGATTTTTCAAAATTTATACCAACATTTGAATAATCATATTTTACACGATCAGATCAGTAAAATCTTTATTAGTGTTTCGGATCTGGAAACAAAAAGACTACAACTTAGTATATTCGCCGATGAATTAAAAAAAGATCGACTGGTTAAGTCGATGGATGAGATAAATGATAGATATGGCGAATTTACAGTGGCCCGAGGGGCGATTAGTGAATGGAGTGAGGACATATCTGATCGAATAGCTTTTGGAAAATAATTAATCAATCATTGATGATCAAAAAAACCAGGTGTAATTATTTACTATTTTTAACTCTATTGATGTTGAATTTTAGTTTATTCATCTGGATAATCTTGAATTCGTAGGGTTTGGTGCATAACAAAAGTAGCTGGTCAATTAATTTTGATTTTTTATTTTTCATTTGTTTATTGGACTATTATTTTTTCTTTTTTATTTTCTCTTTTTCAATCATTTTTAACACTTTTTTAACTAGGACAGCGGGGTCTTTATCATAGGCAATTTTACCTGGTCCTCGGTAACCCTTATCAACAAGTTCGCGGAATTCATTAACTAGTCCTCCGGTATCTTCCAGGACTCCAATTGGTTTTTTATCTTCGAAGGCGATGGTAAATTCATTGAGGGTGCCAATACGGCCACAGACACTGATAATAGCGTCAGCCATGCGGGTTAACAACAGATTGCGCCCGGAGTAACCAAAGCCAGTGTACATGATTAAATCATAATATTCAGTCGGCAACTGGTAGCGACGAACATGGTCTTTTTCTGAAGCGGCTGGTGAGATACCAATGCTGATACCGCCGGCTTCTTTACAACCCTGAGCGGCATAGTTGGGCATACCAGTAGTAGCGCCAGTAATAAGAAAAGCATGATTTAGGGCAATTTGACGTCCTAATTCTGTAACTTCATTTTTGGCATTAGCGCTGCAGACTTCCGCCATGGCTGAACCGGAAACACAGATGGCATATTTTAAATGAGTCTTATCATAGGGATTAGAAAAGGACTTATCATGTCGGCTGATTTTTATTTTTTTCGGTTTCATTTTTGCCTCGTTCTTTGATTATTTTAAGAGAAGGTGAGAAATAATTTATATTTTTTTAATTTTTAGTGGGCATTTTTTTACTTTTTGTTTCATTTGCCGTAAAGTCAGTAATCCTTTTTGGGGACCAACGTATCGGATAACTTCATCAGAATTCATGGTGCCCCACAAGAGAGCTTGGGCATGATCTTTACCGTGAATTATGGCAGCAATGTAGCCGGTGGAGAAAGCATCACCGGCGCCGGTTCTTTCCACAACTTTGGTTTTGGTGGCCGGAATATGAATAAATTCACGACCATTGTAAGAATAGGCACCATATTCGCCATCAGTAATAACCACATTGTCCGGTCCCAGGTCAAACATGGCTTTGAGTAGGTATTTGATTGGTCGAGGTTCACTGGTTTCTAAAATTATGTTAGCCTCTTCTTTGTTAACAATAATAACATTGCATTGATCGATGACATTTTTAATTTTTTTGTAGCCGTCTCGCACCTGGAGAGTGCCAGGATTAAAACCCATTTTGACGCAGTTTTGACGACAGTATTTGACTGTATCAGCATATAATTGTTCATAATTTTGACCAACGGAAGTGAGATAAATCCATTGCGGTTTATTTTTTATGGGCGGGAATTTATATTTTCTAATTTCATGATGGGAAAAAATGGTTCTTTCCCCCTCATAATTAATGATGGCGGAGTAGTTGGTGGGCGATTTGGGATCTTCCTGCAAGTGAGAAATATCAACTTTTTCTTTACGAAAATTTTTGATAATCGTTTCCCCGCTGCCTTCGTTGCCGACGACGGTACAGATAGCACTTTTTAAACCGAGCCGGCTGGAGCCAATGGCCATATTGGCGGCATTGCCAGTACCTGGTATTTGGATTACTTCTTCGACGGGAATTTTGTCACCATAGTGGAAACAAATCTCACAAAATTGTTTTTTTAGATTGCATTTGACGTTTCCTTCCTCCAGGTTGAGAAAAACGTCAACAGTACAGTCACCAATAGATAATACGTCTAGTTTCATCGTTTTTGTTTTGGTTAATAATTTAGGGAGTTAATAAATTTTAAATTTTAAATTTTCAATTTTAAAACAATTTTAAATGATTAAATTTTAAAGGCAAAACTTTTCTATACTTTGTGCCTGTTTTAAAATTTATTCATTTATAGATTTAAAATTGTTTTAAAATTGAAAATTTAAAATTTAAAATTAATTAACTATTTATGATTAATTTTATTTTTTCAATAATAGATATTGTGTCCAGACCAAATTTGGCTATTAACTCATCGGGTTGGCCGGATTCGCCAAAGGTATCCGATACGCCAAGACGAGTAATGGGAACCGGGTATGATTCTGACAAAAATTCACTGACAGCTCCACCAAGGCCACCATTAATCTGATGCTCTTCAATGGTAACGATGCGTTTAGTTTTTTGGGCGGAGGTGAGAATAGTTTTTTGATCAAGCGGTTTGATGGTATGTAAATTAATAACTTCAATAGATATTTTTTCTTTTTCCAGTTCAATAGCGGCCAGGAAAGCGTTGATCAAAACGGGGCCGGCACCAATGATACTTAAATCTTTTCCTTCTTTAAGAATATTGGCCTGGCCGATTTTAAATGGCGACTTGGGCGTAGTGACGACCGGTGTTTTTTCCCGGGCAAAGCGGAAATATACCGGGCCGGCGTGTTTAGCGGCAGCAATAGTGGCTTTTTTGGTTTCTTCATAGTCGAGGGGAACAATCACTGTTAGATTGGGCAAAACTCGAGTGATAGCAATATCTTCCAGGGCCTGATGAGTGGCACCGTCTGGCCCCACCGAAACACCAGTGTGAGCGCCGGCAATTTTGACATTGGCCTGGTTGTAACAGACGTTGACACGGAGTTGATCCCAATTACGACCGGGAGAAAAGACGGCATAGCTGGAAACAAAAGGTATTTTCCCCTCTAAAGCCATGCCGGCGGCAATACCCATCATGTTTTGTTCAGCCACCCCGCAGTCAAAAAACCTAGCCGGATAGGCAGCGGCAAATTTATCAACCCGTGTCGATTCGGCCAGATCACCAGTCAGTACTACGACATCAGGATTGGTTTGACCCAATTCTAGTAACGCCTCACCGTAACCATTGCGAGTGGGAACAAGTTGATGTTTTTTTACATTTTTAATTAGTTTTGCCTGTGAATTAATCATTTTATAAAACAAATAATAGAATGAAGCCAATAATTAATACTACCCACCAGAGCCAATGACCTTCAGTTTTATTTAGCAGCCAGAAATAGGCTAAAAAGAAGATAAAATTTAAAAATAGATCACTAATGGTAAATAAAAGATTGTTATTAATAAAAATGCCGGGATTAACAAAAAGATTTAAAACAATTAATACCAACACATATGAACCAGCACAGAGATAAGGATTCTTGGTGAGATTGAGTAATTGAATTAAACCGTAGAGGATAATGAGGTTGATGGCAAAAAACATGAATATTATTTATTAGATAATAATTGTTTCAAGGCTTCTTTGGCCTGAACCTGATCAGGCGGGATGCCGTGCCATTTGGGGTCGTTTTCCATAAAATCTACCCCTTTGCCCGGGATGGTATGAGCCAGAATGATGGTCGGCTTTTCATAGATGGCTTCGGCTTGATGGCAGGCATCAATGATTTCTTCAATATTGTGGCCATCAATATCAATCACATGCCAGTTGAATGCTTCATATTTGGCTCGCAGTGGTTCGAGGGGCATAATATCTTCAGTGTGGCCGTCGATCTGGATATTATTGCGATCCATGATCTGGACAAGATTATTAAGTTTATACTTGGCAGCGAACATGATGGCTTCCCAAGTTTGACCTTCATTGTGTTCGCCATCTGAAGTTAGACAAAAAACACGGTGTTTTTGGTTATTTAGTTTGGCAGCTAGCGCCATCCCACACGCTTGCGACAATCCTTGGCCCAATGGTCCGCTGGTGTTTTCCAGGATTGGTAATGATTGGCGGTGGGGATGCCCTTGCAGGCGACTGCCTAATTGTCTTAATGTTAATAGTTCTTTGTGGGGAAAATAGCCAGCTTCGGCCAGGGTGGCATAGAGTACCGGGCATATATGCCCGTTGGAAAGAATGACACGGTCTCTTTCCGGCCATTTTGGTGCCTGGGGATTGTGATTGAGAACATTGAAATATAAAGCAGTAAACACATCAGCCATACCCAACGGTCCAGCGCTATGGCCGGACTGGGCGATAGTCAATGATTTAATAATGTTGATGCGGATATTTTGGGCAATTATATTCAGTTTTGGGATGGAAGTGATTTTTTTCATCTATTTGTTGTATTTATTGATAAATGCTTCCAGTTCATCGATTTTTTGTTCAATATCCAGGGAAAGAAATATATCTGATCCAACCACTATTTCGTTGGCGCCAGCCAAGATAACTTGTTGGATGGTATTTTTAGGCTGAGTGTGCAGGCCACCATCGACTTGAATATTGATTTGCGGATAACGGTTGCGCAGGGTTTTAATTTTGCCTAGGACACTGGGCTGGAACTTTTGGTGTGATTTACCAGGATTGACGCCCATAACCGTGATTCCATCAACATGGCTCACCTTGTTATTAATTTTACTTAATGGTGTTTCGGGATTGATGGCCAGGTATAATTTAAGATAATTATTCTGGTGAATTTTAAATAATTTTTCCCAGTCCACCAAGGCTTCAATGTGAACAATAAATTTTTCTATGCCAGCACTGATCCATTCATGGATATGGTTTTCGGGATGATTAATCATCATGTGGAGTTCGCTGGCGCAGACCGGATTTAGTTGATGATAGTCACGGGCAGTGAAATTAGATTTATGAGGCACAAATTTACCGTCCATGTAATCAATTTGGATGTATTCAACCAGGTCCTCCACCGCCTCAATCTTGTCAATCAATTGTTTTTTGTCACCAGCCAGAATGGCTGGGATAAGGATTACTTTTGACATTTTTCGTATGATTTAATTTGTTTTAGTCTTCTTTGATTTTTGGTTTTTCCTGAGAATGGAGTATTGATAAATTTGTTAACAGTTTTTTTGGCTTCGGATTTGGTGATAAAATCGGCTGGCAGGATTAATATATGCGGGTTATCGTCATTTCTGGCGGCCACGGCTACTTGTGGTTGCCAGCACAGGGCGGCGCGGATACATTTGGTTTTATTGGCGGCAATATCCATGCCAATACCTGAGCCACAGATGAGAATACCAAAGCTATTTTTGATGTCTTGAGCTACCGCTTGACTGACTTTTTTGGCATATTCAGGGTAATCATCTTGATCTTGATAACGATAATTACCATAATCGATTACCTCATATCCTTTTTGGGAAAGGTACTTTTTTATATCATATTTCAAACAATATCCCCGATGATCAGCGCCGATATGAATGGTAGGTTTGTTTTTTGGCATGAAGAGATTTGATATGACAATTATTTTCTGATAAATCTGTATATTATAACATTAATCTTTCTAAATTGTCAATTAAAAAACTCCCCTTACTAGTCAACGTGGGGGCTGTCAATTTCCAGAGGTTTGAGTTTTGACTCCTTGTCAGTAATTTTGGCAATGTCTTTATCGATTTTTTTGAACTCTTTGTAGCTATCGTTGTATTTATTGACGGTCGTCTGGAGGTATTTACCGACCCCACGGAAGAATTTATCATAAACTTGCAGGTGGCGATCCAGATTATTCACGTTGATAATAATTTCTTTGACCGATTCTTCAACTTGTAATGATTTTAAAGCCTGCATAACCGTTTGTAGGTAAGCGAAAAAAGACGTGGGCGAAACAATAATAACTTTTTTGGTAAAAGCATATTCGATCAAATCTTTGGAATGTACTTTGGTTTCGCCAATTTGATATATTAATAAATTATAAAAAACACCTTCCGCCGGAATAAACATAAAGGAAAATTCAGTGGTATTGTCCTGGGGACGAATATATTTGGCCGTTTCATCGATTCGTTCTTTGATGTCCATTTTAAATTCTCGTTCCAGTTTTTCCCGCTGGACTTTATCGTTTTGGGTCATGATGAGATTGTATTTTTCCAGCGAAAATTTGGCGTCGATGGGAATAATTTTATCTTTGACAAAGATAACCGCATCAACTGTGTCACCGTTATTGAATTTATACTGCATTTGGTACTGGGTGGGTGGCAAAACATTGGATAGCATGTTTTCCAAAAAATATTCACCTAAAATGCCGCGTTGCTTGGGATTTTTTAAAATATTTTCTAAACTATGCAGCTGATCGGCAAAACCAACTACTTGTTTATTAGTCTGATCAAGTTTAGTCAGTTTTTCCGTTACGGCTTGAATATTTTTGGAGGCACTCTGACTAACTTTATTGATGGTTTCATTGGAAATGGCAAAAGATTGCTGAATGATTTTATTTGATTCCTGCAATTGTTTGTTGATGGTGTGATTGGACTGGTCGAGACGCTGGTTGGTCTCGTGCAGGCGGGAACTAAGCTCTTTGGTCAGTTGGGCAATCTGATTTTGGAGCATGATGGTAGTTTGATCATTTTGGTTATCTTTGATGGGCGGGTGACTCGACTTATAGGCTAGATAAATGACCACACCAATTAGAATCAAGAGCAGGAAGATGATGAGGTATTGAATCATATTATTTGTTTATTTTTTAAAGCTAAATATTTTTTCTGATACTCACTAACCAAATCGGCTGGTAAATCGCTGGCTTGCTCGAGGCGATACTCCCCTACCCTAGTTCGAATTAATTGATGGCAATAGGCACCGATTTTTAGGATTTGACCTAGATCATGAGCGATAGAGCGGATATAGGTGCCTTGGGAACAGCCGATTTTTAACTGTAAAAATGGATAGCGATAATAATTAACACCTATGTTATATATTACCACTTTTTTGGGCGCAAGTTTTACACTGATACCCTGGCGAGCCAAATGATAGGCCCGTTGCCCGTTTACCTTTTTGGCAGAAAAAACGGGTGGGGTTTGCCAAATCTCGCCAGTAAAATTCCGAGTGAGGATGTTGGTTATGACATCTAGAGCTGGCTTGGTGGCAGAATTATCGGCTGAGCTTTCAATAATATGCCCCTCAATATCATAGGTGTTGGAGGCAAATCCTAATTTGATGGTGGCTAAATATTCTTTGGGCTGATTTTGAATCTGACTGATTCTTTTGGTATCACCGTTGGTACAAATAATTAGCACTCCACTAGCAAATGGATCCAGAGTGCCGGCGTGACCGATTTTGGGCGGTTTTTGACCTTGATTATAGAATTGCTTCTTTAGAATGCGGATACAGTCAAAAGAGGTGATGCCAGTTGGTTTGTTGAGGTTGATAATCATATAAATATAACACTAAAATGATACTTAGTGTCTGTCTTTTAAAAAAATGGGCGAGAGAGGAGTCGAACCTCCACGGGGTTTAGCCCACATGCTCCTAAGGCATGCGTGTCTGCCAGTTCCACCACTCGCCCGCATTGGATACTTTTTTTAGGCACATTGATATATTAACAAGTTTTGGTTAATTAATAAATAATGCCAACTTTAAATGGTGATGTTATTTTTAATCTTTTCATAGGTCTTCTCCCCTATTCCACTGACTTCCATTATTTCTTCGATTGAGTCGAAATTATTTTGCTGCCGGTAATCGATTATTTTTTGGGCCGTTTTTGGGCCAATACTGTCGAGAGTGCTTAACTCGTCCGCTGATGCTTGATTAATATTGATCAAATCATTATCGGTATTATTGATATACTGATTGTCTATTGGTTCATCCAGACTGGAAGGTATATATAGCGATAAATCATCAGTAATAATCGTGGCTAGATCGACTTCTAACTCATTAAGTAAAGCTGAGTCGGTAAAACCGCCGGCGGCTTGAATTCCCTCATAAATAATGCTCCCCGCGGCCAGTTGATAATGACCGGGCTCTAAAACCGCCCCGCTGATGTCAAAATCGACTTGATCGGAATTATTGGTCGTGGGTTCGATCGGGTTATTATTGGAAGTCTGATTTGACTCGGCCCAGACAATACTGACCGGGTCGGGTAGTGGCCGAGAAAAGTTATAAAAAATAATGAAAAAGCTAATCAACAGAGTAATGCCCAAGAGATAATTACCCAGCGAAAAAATTTTTTTAATCATGGCCAATATTAGTTTTACTTTAATAGCCTGATTATATAATTATGACCTTAAATAAAAATTAATTATGGTGTCTTTGGCATTTTTTTGTTTAACTAATGGCCATTTGCTCCATGACGGAGGTGGATTATGGGGGCTGTATTTGAGAATGAGGATAGTATGACGATGCGCCAGGCGGTCAATTTGACTAAATTTTGACCAGTCAATTTCCAGGTAAGGCGGATCAGCCATGATAATGTCATATTGCTCGGTGTGGGTGTTGATAAATCTTACGATGTCAGCCTGATGGACACGAGCCATGGCGCGATCAAGGTTTAACAGGCTAATATTTTCTTTAATAATTTTAACGCAACGCGGGTGGGCATCAATAAAATCCACACTTTTGGCGCCGAGACTAATAGCTTCCAGTCCCATCTGACCAGAGCCAGAGAAGAGATCAAGGAAAGTGCCGCCAGGCAGGTCATGACGAATGGTGTCAAAGACCATCTTTTTGTGTTTGGCCGTAGAGGGACGAATATGTTCGGGATATTTGATGATTTGGCCTTTATATTTTCCGGAAATGATGTGCATATTTAAAGTTTCAAAAGGATCAAGGATCAATTTTCAAGTGATAAAATGCTTTTTGTATTATTATTGATACTTGTTTAGGAAAGATGTAAAGTCATTTGATTTAATTTCTTTTTCATCTCGGGATGTTTTTTTAATTCCGGGTCAGAGTTAATTATATCTTGGGCTAGTTGATAGGATTGCTTAATTAGAGTCTGGTTACTGAGGCTAGCCATTTTTAAATCAGGCAGACCGGATTGTTTTAAACCAGATATTTCGCCGGGCCCGCGCAGTTTGAGGTCGGCTTCAGCAATGGCAAAACCATCCAGTGTCTCGGTCAATACTTGCAGGCGGGTCATGACTTTGGGGGTGGGCTGATCCGTAAAAAGAAAACAATAGGATTGATGAGAGCCACGGCCGACTCGACCGCGTAATTGATGGAGCCCGGATAAGCCAAAGCGTTCCGCGCCTTCAATAATGATGATACTGGCGTTGGCAATATCGATACCAACTTCAATGACTGAAGTAGCAACCAGTATATTAATTTGGCCTTGCTGAAATTCAGATAAAATTCGATCTTTTTCCTGACCTTTTAATTGACCATGAAGAAGGCCCAAGTTAAGTGACGGGAATATTTCTTTCTGCAGCCGAATATATTCTGCTTTGGCAGATTTGACCTGAATCTTGTCTGATTCTTCCACTAGTGGACAAATAATATACGCCTGGCGGCCGGCTTTAATTTGTTGATCGACAAATTGATAACAACGCTGGCGATCTAGGGGATTAATAATGTGAGTAATAATTGGTCGGCGGCCGGCTGGTAGGGATTTGATTTGCGATAAGGTCAAATGGCCATAGATGGTCATGGCTAAGCTTCGCGGGATGGGTGTGGCCGAAATGGACAGATGATGGGGTTGTAAGTGGTTATCCGGGGACGAAAAATAATTGCGTTGTTCGACACCAAAACGATGTTGTTCATCGACCACCACTAAATTTAATTGGGGAAAGGTTATTTTGGTATTCAAAATGGCATGAGTGGCGACGAGAATATTAATTTTATTTTGCCGCAGTTGATCCAGCAGATCATTTTTACTGGTGGTAATGATCTCACCTAGCTCGACTATTTTGGCTTGACTACTGGTTAAAATAGCCATTCGATAGGAGTTGGACGACAGATATTGATGTAATTTTTGAAAATGTTGCAGAGCCAAAATTTCGGTGGGGGCAATAAAGAAAGACTGATAGCCGTTGTTGGCCATAATCGCCATGGCCAGAGCCGCCACAATTGTTTTACCAGAGCCAACGTCACCTTCAAGTAAACGATTCATGGGTTGTTTTTGGCTAATATCAATCATAATTTCCCACAAGGCTTTTTTTTGCGAGTTGGTTAATTCAAACGGTAAATGGCGTAATTGTTGTTGAATAAATTTGATATCTTTTTTGACTCCCAAAGCTCGAGTGTGGGAGTTTTTATTTTTCTGGTAGATAGATTTTAGCTGTAACCAAAATATTTCATCAAAACCTAGTCGATATTGAGCCCGTTCAATATCTTGACGGTGCTCGGGCTGATGGATAGAACTAATTGCCTGAGGCAATGAATATAGATCCAGACGGGAACGAATGTCCGGCGAAAAATGATCTTTTATTTTGGCGGCCAGGGGTATGACGGGCTTGATTTTGTCCATGAACCATTTTGAGTTTAGTCCGGATATCTCGGAATAAATGGGAACAATATATTGGATTTCGGCTGATTCTTTTTGGTTGATAAAAGTGGGATTGGAAATATAGAAACCGTTTTTATCGCTGACAGCTTTGGCCAGGAAAATATATGTTTGATTTTTTTTTAGATAACGAGTGATATAGCGGTTATTGTACCAAACGATTTTAATCGACCCCGAATTATCCTCGGCCATCGCGCTTACGACGGTCAGACTCCGCCGTGGGGCCCAACTGGATTTGATAGATTTGATTTCCGCCGTGAAATGACACCACTGCTCCGGTTCAATATTTTTGATCTGGCAATAACGGGAATAATCAACGAACCGGTAGGGGAAATAAAAAAGTAGGTCGGCAATTTTATTGATGTGGCGCGGGCTTAATTTAGCCAGTGCCTTGGGCCCAATGCCTTTGACCAAGTCCAATGATGAAGAGAGAGAATATTTTTTCATTGGTCATTAATTTTGATTAAAACATACTTGATTTCTTTGAGATCAAAATATGGTTTTAGGGTGGCTTCTTGAAAAATATTCTGATCATTGTGTTTGACCTCAATGACTTCACCCAATAACAGGTCCGCAGGCATATTGGCATCAATGGCGGTAGTGGTGACAACTTGACCAACTTGTAAATTGGCGTCCGGCGGAATATCTTTCATGATTAAGCCAAAACCAATTTGTCCGCTAACAATGCCGTTGGTATTGATGCTCGAAATTTGCCCGACAACCAATAGGCCTGGGCTAGTAATGACTCTGACCCAGGCAGTATGGTCATTTGCTTCGATTATCCGACCAATGTAGATACCACCTAACAAAACATGATCGCCAACTTTGACACCATCATTTTGACCCTGGTCAACTTGAATCGTATTGGTCAGATTGATGGAATCTTGAGCGTAAACTTGGCCAGTAATATATTTATAATCATGATTATTCTGACTATAGTCTAATAATTTCTGCAGCTGTCGGTTTTCTTCCTCGAGTACAAATAATTTATTATTTTCTTGCAACAAATCAATGTTTTTTTGTTTGAGGGTTTCGTTCTCATGTAAAATATTTTCAAATTGACTAAAAGTAGTTTGGTAATCGTTTATTTTGGTGGCAATATTGTTAAATGGCTGTTGAACAGATAATACTATTGAATCATATATGGCGATCAGAAAATTAGCATTCAAATAGACCAAAACAAAAAAGACTATGATAATAATAGTCGATATTATTTTGTTTGGACTGGAAATTAATTTTGGCTTTTTACCATTCATGTAAATTAATTTTAGCCTTTATCTACATGGAAGGTCGGAAGTCAGCGTCAAGTAAAACTGTTTTTAGTGTTTCTAATTCTTCGAGAACGTAACCGGTGCCGCGGACAACCGCAGTTAACGGATCGTCGACGATGTGAGTAGGAATCGAAGTGGTTTTGTATATTAATTGATCTAAACCGGCCAATAAAGCGCCGCCGCCGCTCAACCAAATACCTCGTTCCATAATGTCGGCCAATAGTTCCGGTGGCGTTTCTTCAATGGTAAAACCAATGGCATCAATAATTTCGGCGATCGATCCGGACAAGGCTTCACGAACCTCTTTATCATTAATTGGCATTTGTTTGGGTAAGCCGGTGACCAGATCACGGCCGCGCATCAGCATCTCCGCCGGTTCATTTTGGATATAGGCTGAACCGATATTGATTTTAATTTCTTCGGCGGTTCTTTCACCGAGTAATAGATTGTATTTATTGCGAGCGTAGTTGATAATATCTTGGTTGAATTCATCGCCAGCAATACGCAGCGATTTGGAGGTAACAATACCACCAAGTGAAATAACGGCAATTTCACTGGTACCGCCGCCAATATCGACGATTAAGCTACCAGTAGCGTCTTGAATGGGCAGACGGGCACCAATAGCCGCGGCCATTGGTTCTTCGATCAGGTATACTTCTCTGGCCCCGGCATTGATAGAGGCTTCTTGGGCGGCTCTTTTTTCTACCTCGGTCACACCATATGGCACGCCAATGACAATCCGAGGACGAGGTAAAATGGTAAATGTTTCCCGATGGACTCTTTCAATAAAATAACGTAGCATTTGTTCGGTAATTTCAAAATCAGATACAACACCATCGACCAATGGTCTGATGGCCACAATATGTCCGGGGGTACGGCCAACCATATTGTAAGCGTCCTGCCCAATAGCCAGAATTTGATTGGTGCGGTTGTTGATGGCGACGACTGATGGTTCGTTGATAATTATGCCTTTACCACGTACAAAAACGAGGGTATTGGCGGTACCCAAATCAATGCCGATATCATGTGAAAAAAGACCAAGAAATTTGCTGATCATTTTTTTATCCCATCCTGTCATCCTGGAAAGAAAGCGTAGCGCTTCTTATCCAGGATCCAGGAGTAAATTTTTCTGATATTATTTCTGGATCCTGGATGCCGGAGCTCCGCCCCCGCCCAAGGCGGGCAAGCTGGGCGGATTCCGCCTCCAGGATGACAATTATTACAAATATTGTTCAATATTGGCTTCCTGTTCGCTGAGCGTTTTGGCGTATATTATTTGACCAGTGGGAGTGTGCAGAAAATACCAATAATCAGTTTCGGCTGGATCCAGAGCGGCAATAATTGAGTCAAGGCCAGGGTTGCAGATTGGAGTCGGTGGTAAACCTAGATTTTGATAGGTGTTGTAGGGAGAATCATAATTAATTTCATAATCAGAGAAAACTCGTTGGGGTTGATCCAAAATATAATTTAAAGTTGAATTAACACCAAGCGCGATACCATTATTAAGTCGATTATGCAGAATGCCGGAAATAATCTTTTTTTCCTCGAGACTGGAATTGGCCTCTTTTTCAATTATAGACGCTAGAATCAATATTTCATAGTCATCAAGATCATCAACGCTGGCCTGGGCGGTAGCTGTCTGCCATTTTTGTTGAAAATTGGTCAAAAAACGAGGGATAACTTCATCGGCAGCTCCGGTAACTTTAAAACGATAAGTATCGGGAAATAAGAAGCCCTCAAAATTTTCATTGTCCGGATAGATAAAAGGGATAGCATTGATACTATTGGTCGAGTCAAGGCTCTGGTGTAGTTCGGAAATTGGGATAGATAATTCATGATTGATTTTGGTGAGGATCTCGTCGGTAGTTAGCCCCTCGGGAAAAGTCAGGCTGATTTCACGATTGGGATTGGACTGGATTAAGTTAAAAATGGTTGGTAGATTCGAGCCGGCGGGTAAAATATGTATGCCCGGTAAAATATTTTGGCGGCCGGCTGGATCAATAAAAGCGGCGTAAAATATGAAGAAATAACGAGAGCAAACGGCCTTATTTATACTTAGTTTATCGGCAATAACGGTGATATCGTCGCCCGGATCAATTTCAATGGTAATGTCAGTGTTGGTCTGATATTTCATGCCTTGCTGGTAATAAATAAAAGCCCCGACAGTCGTGACGAGGAAAATGATTATAAAAATGATTAATAATATTTTTTTCATTGAGTAATAAATAATAATTACGAATTAATGAGTAGCACTAATTAACCATCCCTCTCATGTCATCCCCGCCTTGAGCGGGGATCTCATCATTAAGTTTTGTTAAACGCCTTATTGATGAGATCCCCGATAACCGGAGCGCTTCGCTTCCGGTCGGGGATGACAGGGGGATGACCAATTGATTTCGCGTTCGTAATTCGTAATTAATCATGGGTATTTTCCAATCGAGACAGGTATGAGCTAAGAATCTCGGCCGCACTGTAGCTGTCAATATTGTCGATGGCGCTAAACATGGAGCTGGTGAAGCGCTCATCGATCGTTTGGATGGGTATGCCGACCTGAGCCTGGAGCGCGGTAATAAATTCTACCACGATTTTGGCTTGGTAGCCTTTTTGACCTTTGAGATTGAGTGGCAAACCAATAATAATGGCTTGAATATTTTTGTCAGTGACCAGTTTATTGATTTGAGTAATTAGATTATCTGTTCCTTGATAGTTAATAATGTCAGTGGGAACGACGGGATCGGCGCCAATTTTGTAGGCCACTCCAACTCTTTTACTGCCATAATCGAGAGCAAGATAGTTCATAGGGCTATTTCCAAACAATTTCAATATCAATGCGGGAAGGGATTTTACTGACTCTTTTTACCCAATCCGGCCAGAAAGAAATATCGATTTGTTGGATTTCCGGGTATTGCAGAAAATATTCTTTGACTTCTTCTTTGCTTTTACCGGTCAAATCTTTTTTCATTAAATCAGTATTGTAGGTCGGGGTGGTGATGGCTTGAGTGGTGATATTGGATGTCGCGTGACCGCTTCCTAAATCGGCACTAATGATCCGGATGGTATATTCCGGGGTAGTGCTGGAAACAACGGAGCGGTCTTGACTGACTAACTTAGATAAATTTTGGTTGATAAGTTCTTGCAGGTTGGTGGCGTCGTAAACTAAAAATGGATAGGTGGCTTTGGCAGTAATATTGAATGTTTCAACTTGATCGCCAACTTTTTGGCTATATTCGGTAATGATATTGATGGTATTGATATCGGGTGAGATATATTTTTTATCCTGCGGTAATTTATCTTCAATATCTTTAATAGCTTGGTCGTAGAGCTTATCTTTAACTTCCGTGGTGGAAAATTGAAGATCGGCTTCCGAAATAACGTAGGTAATATTGTTGGTACCGCCAGTCATGGCGGAGTTGGATTCGCCATAGATAATTGATTCCGTGCCCGGTAGAGCCGGCAGGGTAAATCTGGTTGGGCCGACATTGCCATCTTCCCCGATATCATCAGCAATGACGGCTACATTGGCCGAACCACCGGCCGGAACGTTGACCGAGCCGGTGCTGCGAAATATTTTTCCATCGCCAGTAACAAAACGAGTATTACCAACTAGCGGCAGGGCTGAAGATGATTGATTGTGAACCGTAATGGTACCATGGGCTCGCTCGCCTTGATTGATTTCACCGGTAGCTCTTTCTTCATGAACAATTTCTTCCTCGATATTGATAATTTGAGCCGGCAGGGTGTTGTTGATGTAATCGACATTACTTTGGTTGACGTCAAACGTGACATTGGTATCAAGGGGTATCTTGTTGGCTTGGGTAGTGATAATAATGTCGGTTTGCGGGACAACATAGAGAATGACTAGAAAGATAACAATTATGCTGATAATCGATAAGGCACCAAAAATTATCTGCGTTAGGGTACTTGGCTCCTTGATCGAGTCCAGAGCGGGTTTTTTGGCCGTAAGGGAAGTTTTTTTAACTACCGGCTGAGTCACATGGCTTTGGGGCGGCGTTTTTTTGTAGACAATCTTTATTGGTTTACTATTATTGTCAATTTTATTACTTATCTTTTTGACGACGGGGGAAAACGTGGCGGCGATGGGAAGATCATTGGCCTTAGCTAGGGCGGTAGCGGCGGGGTCATTGGTGTGAATCAATAATTCTTTTTTACTCTTGGTAATTTTGGCCTTGATTGCCTGCAGGTTTTTGTTGTTCAAAACTTTAGCCTGAGCCGGAATGACCAGATTAATTTTTTTTTCTTTACTTTGACCGATCTTTTTTTGGACACTATCGATATCTTCATCAGGTTCAAGATAGAGATATTTTTTCATATTTCGCCCTCAACTTTTTTATGGATTATATTTTATTATAAATAACAAATTAGAAATTAGGAATTAACGAGTTGTGTGAATTAATTTTAGTATCTATTAATTATTGGTTTATAAAACTCGCTCAGGCTTGGTCAGTATTATTTATGAACGCTCATACAGGTTATAAACCAATAATTAATAGATACTAAAATTAATTCACACAACTCGTTAATTCCTAATTTCTAATTTGTTTATGTGCGGATAGTTTGCATCACTCTTTTGATAAATTTTTCTCGGGGGGAATCGGCATTACTAAATTTTAGTCCCAGCGTGGCTAATGATAAGGCATTGATATCAAGAGAGTTCTTGATGTGCGTAGTTTTATCAACTATTTTTTCGATATCAATGGGATGAATCATTTTGACGGTGGGTTGATTGGTAAAATTTATTGGCTTGGACCATGGTTGCGATAATATCTGTGGTATTTCCGGGATCATGGCCCCCCCGCCATAGATATAAATTTTCCGCGGATATTCAGTTAAATCATGCTTGGCTAGCTCGGTGGCTAATTTATCTCGCCACTTTTGAGCTACAGGGTGGAATAATTGATTAAATTGATGCTTGGTTTCATCGGCCAGAAGATCATCGGAATAATCTTTAATATATTGGTCGGCTTTGGCTGGTGAAATATCCATCTCTTTGGCCAGGGCTTCAATAAAACAACGACAGCCAGTATTGATACAAGCGGTAAAAATTAATTGACCTTTTTGAATACAGGCAATATTGCTAGTGTCACCACCGATATCAATCAAAATTGAATCGTGATATTGATAGTGACTAATATCGATGGCTTTACTCATGGCATATGATTCATTGATAACGCTAACGAGGTTTAATTTTAGTTCGTCGATAACTGATTGGAGGGCACCAATTTGCCTAAGCGGCGCGTATGAATAATAGAACTTGATCACAATTTCCCGCCCGATAAAATTGATGGGATTTTCTACGGGCATATCGTCGATGAATACTTGTGTTATCGCCGCGTTGACGAGCTCTATTTGATAATTAGTCTTATTTTTGGCTAGTTTGGCTATTTGTTCTTGTTTATTCTGATTTTGTATTTGAGTAAAAATAGTTTGCAATTCGGCAGGAGTAATTTTTTGGGCTGGTTTGAGGCGATGATGAACAGCTTGACCTAAGCCGCTAATCAACAGGGGGCCGGATAATCCCGCCACGACATTGATAGGTTTTTCGCCAGCTAAATTGGCAGCTTTTTCGATGGCCAGAGCGGCTTTATTGACCACGGCACTAATATTGGTTATTTGACGATACGAAATATTGTTAAAAGGCAGGCCTTCATGTCCATAGCCAACCACATAGCCTTTATCATTTTCGGCTTCAATTTTTACAATCAAAGCTCGAATCGTATTGCTACCAATATCCAAGACGAGAAAATTTTCATCATCTGTTTTTTTACTTTGTAGAAAAGAAAATAAACCCATGTATACCGATTTATTTATTATAAATCTACTATTTTTATTATAGCAGATAAAATAATTACGAATTACAGGATAAATGAATAATTAATAATGAATAATTAATGAGTGGTGTGAATTAATTTCTTTATGTGTCATCCCCGCCTTGAGCGGGGATGACAGGGGGAATGACAAATTATCTCACGACTCATAAATTAATAATTATTCAATAACAGCTTTTATTCTTCTGACCCCGGCGGAAGAACTTTCTTCTTTGATAATTTTGAAGGTGCCAAAATTAGCGTTATCGACGACGTGGGGTCCGCCACAAATTTCTTTGGAATAGATAACACTAGTTTTTTTATCGCGAATTGTGTAAACACTGACTTGGGCGCCGTATTTTTCGGCGAAGAGGCCCAGAGCGCCTTCTGCCAAGGCTTGTTCGACGGGCATCTCTTCTTTTACGACTTCAATATCCTGCTGGAAAATTTGGTTGACTTTGGCTTCGATATTTATAATTTGATCAGGAGTGAGCTTGTCGGGATGGGAGAAGTCAAAGCGTAGGCGCTCGGCAGTGATATTGCTGCCTTTTTGCTCCACGTGTTCGCCCAATTCTTGCCGCAAAACGGCGTGTAGAATATGGGTGGCAGTGTGGTAGGCGGTGGTTTTGGCTGAATGATCGGCTAATCCGCCTTTAAATTTGGCGGCGCTAGATAATTGTGATAATTGCTGATGTTTGGCAAAAGCTTTGGCATAGCCGGCGACATCAACTTCTATCCCCTGCTCACCCGCCATTTCTTGCGTCATTTCGATGGGGAAACCGTAGGTGTCATACAATTTAAACGTTAAACGACCGGAAAGTTGACGGGGGTTTTGCCGCAGGTATTTGTCCAATTCTTTAATGCCTCTTTCCAGAACCTGGGTAAAGCGGTTAGTTTCCTGGATTAATTCATCGATCACAAAATCTAAATTGTTTTTTAACTCGGGATAGTAGTCACTATAAGAGTAATCAAAATTTTCACCAGTGACTAATTCTATCGTCAGAGCGCGGAAAAGTTCGGTATAATCTTTATTTTTTACTTCCAGTTGTCGCATATGGCGAATGGCCCTACGAATGATTTTGCGCAAGACATAACCTTGTTCCAAATTGGAGGGAGTGATTTTCTCGGCTAATAAGAAAATGGCGGTGCGGACGTGATCAAGGACAATTCTTTCCGAGCGGAGATCGCGACGGTCAATGTACTTGATTAATATTTCGTGTAAGGGTTGAAAAAGACTGGTTTCATAGACCGATTGTTTTTGATTAAGAATCATGACCAGTCTTTCAAAACCCAGGCCGGTGTCAACATTGAACTGGGCCAAGGGTTCAAATTTTCCCTCAGTAGTTTTGTTGTATTGCATGAAAACGTTATTCCAGATTTCCACCCAGTTACTATCATTGGGGTCATATTTTTCCGGTGGCGGGATATCGTCCGGTGTCCAGTAAAATATTTCGCTATCCGGC
>JBAZOB010000008.1:0-47875 GCA_041648895.1 Patescibacteria group bacterium | reverse complement strand
GCCCCAAACGCCAGTGAACCCGTGTCCCCCATCATAAAACGGGCCGGTGGGATATTGAACCACAAAAAAGCCAATAAAGCTCCCACCATGCAAGCGCAGAAGATAGCAATACCAATATTACCTTGAAAAAAAGCGATGCCAGCAAAAGCCGCAAAACAGAGTGCTAATAGACCAGCGGCTAAACCATCCAGTCCATCGGTAATATTAACCGCATTGGCGGAAGAAATTATAATAAAAATAAATAACGGCATATACCACCAACCAATATCAAAATCGCCATACAGGGGGACGTGAATACCACTCCAACCCAATTTATAATAAAACCACCAAGCTCCCACCACCGCAATAAAAATGATCCAAAACATTTTCATTTTGGCACTCAACCCTTTACCCGCACCAATGCCTCGCCAATCAAGCCAATCATCAACCAAACCCACAATACCCATCGCCAACAAAGCAAACAAAGGTAAATAGGTTTGTTCACGACTCAGATTAAAAAGTAAAGTCAACAAAGCCACACTGATCCAAACCACAATTCCAGCCATAAAAGGAATATTTCTCTTGTGCTTATCAGCATGAAGTTTCAAATATACTGGCGTTTTTTTCTTGTCCAAAGAACTAATTTTTTGCGGCTTTTTCCATATCTGAAAACGATATAAAATATTGGTCATAATTGGCGTTAAGCCCATGGCCAATAAAAAAGCCAGTACCGCCATCACCAACATTCTAATTAATTCAAATTTATATTCCATTTATAGCCACTCCTTACTCTGTCTAACTAATAGTTTTTTCGCTTGCGACTTATCTTTCAATAACACCCTCACCACCTTTTCCAATCTATTTTTACCCTGTGAGCCTTTAATAAAAACAAAGTCGTCCCCTATTAACAATTGATCGATATCTGACAAAAGATCATCGGTCCGCTGATAACAAAAAATATTACTCTCTTTCATGCCAGATTTAACTGCTCCTTCCTTAATAATCAAAGCATGTGCCTCCACCACAATCAGCACATCAAACAATTTTCCCGCCACTTCCCCGACTGCCAGGTGAGTAGGGCGCGTCTGCTTCCCCAATTCCCACATGCTGCCCAAAACCCCAACTCGCCGCCGCTTCCCAATATCCATCATCTTAATAGTCTTAAACGCCGTCAAAACTGATTCCTTACTGGAAGCGTTATAACTGTCATCCAAAATAAGTATATTATTTTTTCCCTTCAAAATCCGCATTCGACCAGCCACACTCGACCACTTGGCAATCGCCTCTTTGACGTCAATTATTGTCATATCTAACGCCAAACCCACCGCCATTGCCGCCAAAGCTGAATATACCGCCGAATATCCAACTACTTTCATTTGAATCGGCATCATATGTCCATTATAAACTAATTTAAAAGTTGTGCCCGCGGTATTAATATGAATATTCTGAGCCGACACCATTGCTCCTTTCTTCAGGCCATATGTAATTACTTTTGCCCGAGTTTTTTTGGCCATAGCCATCACCAACGGATCATCATAATTTAAAATTGCTCGGCCAACTCTCGGTAATGATTCGACCAAAACCCGTTTTTCCATCATAATCGTCTTTTTGCTACCAAAAAATTCTAAGTGGGAATCGGCCACATTGGTCACCACCCCCACTGTTGGTTTGGCAAGACGAGACAAATAAGTCATATCACCTTTTTTGTCAGCCGCCATTTCTAAAATCAAATATGGCGGATAATCATTCAAACGACGAACAGTCCACCATGAAGTCACCAAAAATATCAACCACGACCAGACCCCAACTGGCTTTTTAGACCCAATAATAGATAACGGCAAACCAATCTCGTTATTTAAATTCCCCTGACTCTTCGCCACCATAAATTTTGACGACAACACCGCATAAATAGCCTCCTTGGTAGAAGTTTTACCCACACTACCAGTAACACCAATCACCAGCGGTTCAAATTTATTTAAAACATAATTAGCCCGCTCATACAAAACGCCGGCTATAAATTTATTCCACGCTGCTCTAATTTTCACTAACATATTAAACCTCCCTATCCGGTGGAACTTGATAATAATTTAGTAAAAACTCAGCGATTTCACCAAACAATGGCGCGGCCGAACTTTCCGCCCACTCTGATGTTTTGGGAACATCAATCTTAACCAGCATCACAAATTTAGGATCAAAAGCCGGCGCAAAGCCAACAAAAGACCCAATCGTTTTATGTGGATCATACACTCCGTCCACCGGCACTTGCGCCGTACCTGTTTTCCCCGCCACATAGTATCCTTTCACGCCAGCTTGCTTGCCGTGACCATTTTCCACCACACTAACCATCATGGCCGCCACCGACTCCGCCGCCTTGGGGTTAAGCACACTGCGTAAATACTCCGGTCGCACCTCCACTTCCTTCCCATCCACCGTAACAATTTTATCGACAATATAGGGTTTCATCATTTGCCCATCATTGGCAATCGCGCCCACGGCTGTTACCATCTGAATCGGAGTCACGGCAATTCCCTGCCCAAAAGCCATAGTGGCCAAATCGACTTCAGAAACCAAACTCTTATCCACCACCAGTCCGGGCGATTCGTTATCCAAATCCACTCCGGTCGGTTCACCAAAACCAAATTTATATAAATAGTTATAAAAATTATCTTTACCCAATTTCTGCCCCACCCAAACCATCCCCACGTTGTCAGAGTTTTCCAAAACCTGAGTCATGGTTTCCACTCCGTAAGCCCGCCGCTCCGAATTCCATATTTCCCGATCCAACACTTTCACGCTGGCCTCAAAATATTGACTAGTTTCCGGAGTCACCAAATCCATATCCACCGCCCCCGCCATGGTAATTACCTTGAACACCGAACCTGGTTCCCAAAACTTGGAGACATCAGCATTATTAAAATTATCATAGTTGTCTTCGGCAAAATACTGATTCGGATCAAAGGTTGGATAATTTGCCATAGCAATGATCTTCCCGGTTTTAGGATCAATGATTACCACCGAACCACTATCCGCCCGACTATTATCGACAGTTTGTTTTAACGCTTCTTCCACAAAATACTGCACCGACCTGTCAATAGTTAAATATAGATTCAAACCTTGCCTCACCTGACTCAAAATCTGCTGCGAATCATTAATATCGCGACCAGTTAAGTCTTTGTATGACTGTACAAAACCCGAGCTACCCATTAGCTCATCGTTAAAATAGCCTTCAATTCCGTATTGACCATTGTTCTCAGCATCTAGATAACCCAACACCTGAGCCGCTAACGTTCCCTCCGGATAAAAACGCCAATCCTCGGGTGTCAAAATAACCCCCGGTAAATCATATTCTTTAATCTCGGCCACCTCTTCGTCAGTTAATTTATGTTTAATCGGCGGCATATACAACGCTTTACTACTCATCGCCTCTTCTAATTCCATCTCTTCCTGCCGACTCAAATGCAATATTAAAGATAACTTCTTGGCGGTATATTCCGGATCATCAACTTGGTTGGGAATAACACTCAAAGCTGGCAAAGATAAATTAGCCGCCATGGGATAACCATTGGTATCATAAATTTGGCCTCGCCTCGCTTCCTCTTCCTGCTGCCACAAATGCTGATTATCGGCTAAAGTCAAATAATAATCATGTTGCATGACTTGTTTGGAAAAAGTTTTAACCAGTAAAACCACAAACAAACAACCAAACAAAATCAAAACCAAATTTATCCTAATTAATTGCCCAGCGTATTTTTTACTATCAACATCCATTAATTTCTATCATTTATTACTATAATTAATGAGTTGTGCTAATTAATTTTTATATCATATTAATTATTGGTTTATAACCTGTATGAGCGTGCATCAATAATACTGACCTAGCCCAAAGCCTAGTTTTATAAACCAATAATTAATATGATATAAAAATTAATTAGCACAACTCATTAATTATCTCACTGATAAGCAAAAACAAAAATGACAAATGAAAAGCATCATTGTCATTAGTCATTTAATAATGTCACCTAACAAACTATTTCACCGCTAAATATTTAACACTTTCCACGCTTTCCATTTCCAAGGTACCTATTTTATCTTTGACCGCGTTTAGAGCCTTGAGTCGAGCCGCCTCCACTTGATATCTTTCATTTTCTTGCAAAACATCCAACTGCTGGGATTTTAATTGAGCAATTTGGTAGCCTTGAGTGGTCATTTGATTATTTTGCAATAGATACAAGATACTGAACAAAGCCAAAATAACCACCGTCACAAATTGCATCGATACCGGTCCCACCGCAAATCGTGACGCTAATTTATTTTTTTGCACACCGGCAAACATGCCTTCAACTTCACTTTGACTTTTGTTCATATTCTTCACTCCTTATTTTTTACCACCACTCGCAACTTAGCACTATGAGAACGAATATTCTCGGCCAATTCGCTAACAGATGGCACAATTGGTTTTTTGGTAATTATTTTTAACTCACTTTTTTGCTGACACACACACTGCGGAAATTCCTTGGGACAAATACATTTCTGACTATACTGACGAAATAAATTTTTGACCATTCGATCTTCCACTGAATGGAAACAAATTACCGCCAATACACCACCCGGAACCAATAATTCAATCGCCGCCTTGATTCCACTCTCAATCTCAATTAATTCCTGATTAACCTCCATCCGAATCGCTTGCCACACCCGAGCCAATAGCCTTCTTGAATCAACGCCCCCCGCCGACCAATTCTTGACCAGAGCAACTAAATCTTCGACTTGCCGAAAAGGTTTCGCCCTCCTTGAGCTAATTATCCTCTTGGCTAAAAATCTGGCTCGCTTGATATCAGCATGGTTTTTTAAAATTCGCGCCAATTCATCCAAATCATAGGTATTCAAAACATCACTCGCCGTCAAATTCCCCGCTCCCATTCGCATATCTAGCTTGGCTTCCGGATACAAATATGAAAAACCGCGCTGCCGATCATCTAGCTGCCAGGACGATAATCCTAAATCAAACAAAATAGCATCGACTTGCCCAAATCCGCTCTCCCCGGCCAAAGTTTTTAAATTTGCCAACGATCCCACCCGCCAAACAATATTATCACCATATTCGACTAATTTCTTTTTGGCTAGCTCCACAATACTTTCATCTCGATCAATAGCCAACAAGCGTCCATCTGGAATAATCTTGGCCAAAATTTCCGCCGCGTGACCACCCGCTCCCACTGTGCCGTCAATTACCTTCATGCCACTTTCCAACTGCAATGACCGAATCACCTCCCGCCATAAAACTGGTTTATGTATCATAGAAAATTCCTCAATTCTTTCGCCCTTTTAGGAATAATTAGCAACCATAAATGTAAATAATTTGGAGGTGAATACTAAAACAATCAAACTTGTTTTTTGTATTTAAATTACATTTATTCAGTCACTAATTATTTTTAGAAAGACAAAAAATTATTAATTTACAACCCAAATTCCCCTAATTGTTCCAACATTTCGCTGGTTTGCATTTCCATCTGCTCCTTATATTCAATCCATTTCTTCTCATCCCATAATTCCAAACGGTTATTTACCCCCACAAAAACCACTTTTTTACCAATACCGGCGAAATTAACCAAATAATTTGGTAAATTTATCCTACCCTGACGGTCCAATTTTATCTCCGCCGCCCCTGACAAAACCAACCGTGTATAACTACGCACTTCCGCTTTCGATTGTGGCAAGTTGGATAATTTTTCCACCAATTCATCCCACTCATCCGATTTAAAAATTGTTAAACACCCATCATTACCTCGAGTAATAATTGACCCCGCCTGTAACTCCTCTCGAAATCTGGCCGGTAAGGCTACCCTTCCCTTAGAATCAACACTGTGAAGATATTCTCCAACAAACATCGGCTTAATATTATTTATTTATTCACCAATTTCTCCCACAATCTACCACCCCTCACCACCCTATCTACATAATATGGTAATTATCTCCCACCCGTCAACACATTCACACCGACATTCCTAAAACACAATATCAGCGAATACAATCACAACACCCACTCCTGTCTTATCCACAAACAATAAACAATTACAAATGACAAATTTGATGAGTTGTGTGAATTAACCATCCCTCATGTCATCCCCGCCTTGAGCGGGGATCTCATATGTAACGCGTTTATTACAATCTTGATGATGAGATCCCCGCTCAAGGCGGGGATGACAGATGAAAGCCAATCAAGTTATTAATTCACACAACTCATTAAATTCCTCATTCGTCATTGGTAATAAAAAAATCCTCCTTCATTACCAAAGAGGATTTTTTTCTAATAACTTAATATCAATCTTATAAATGATCCGTTAAATACCGCTGTAAATCATCAATTTTAACTCGCTCCTGCTTCATACTATCACGCTCCCGCACCGTTACCGCCCGATCTTCCAAAGTATCAAAATCAATCGTCACGCAATACGGCGTACCGATCTCATCCTGCCGGCGATAGCGTTTACCAATCGATTGAGTCACGTCATGCTGACAAACAAATTTACTTTTCAGCCGATCAAATATTTCTTTTGAAACACTTGTTAACTGCTCTTTTTTCATCAAAGGCAAAATCGCCACTTTAACGGGCGCTAATTTTTTATCAAACTTCATCACTACGCGCATTTCCTTTTTGTCTCCCTCCCCCACTTCTTCTTCACAATAAGCATCCAACATCGCAATCAAAGTTAAACGGCTCGCCCCAATTGATGTCTCAACCACCCAAGGGATAAAACGTTGATTCTTTTCCTGATCATAGTATTCCAAATTATGGCCACTATACATTCCATGCCGCTTCAAGTCCCAATCACCACGATTATGAATCCCTTCAAACTCTACCCAACCCAAAGGGGAATCATATTCAATATCCCAGGCATCTCGAGCGTAATGCGCCCGTTCATCTGGTTCTTGCTGTCGCCAGCGTAATTTCTCCGGATTTAAACCAACATCATTTAATAAAAAGTTATAGCGAAATTCCCGCCAATGTTCAAACCACCTCCCTGCATCCAACTCCGGCACAAAATACTGCATTTCCATTTGTTCAAATTCCCGCGTGCGAAAAATGAAATTCCCCGGCGTAATCTCATTGCGAAAAGCCTTGCCAATCTGAGCAATCCCAAACGGTAATTTTTGTCGACTGGTTTGTAGCACATTTTCAAAATTAACATAAATCGTCTGACAAGTTTCTCCCCGCAAGTACACCTCCCGTTTTTCACCCTCCATCACCCCCATATTGCAACCCACCAATAAATTGAATTGCCGCACCTGCGTCCAATCCAACATCCCGCAATCCGGACAGGGAATTTCCTCGTCTTTCAACATCTGCCCCAATTCTGCCAACGACTTCCCGGCCACTTTTTCCACTCCCAGCTTATCTTCCAATATTTTATCAGCCCGAAAACGCTTCTGGCAACTTTTACAATCCACCAGCGGATCAGTGAAACCCTCCACGTGCCCACTAGCCTCCCATATTTTGGGATGGGTAATAATCGCCCCGTCCAGTCCCTCCACATCCTCCCGCTCGCGGACCATCTTTTGCCACCACAAAGCTTTAATATTATTCAACAACTCTACTCCCATTGGCCCATAATCATAACTACTTTGAAAGCCACCATAGATTTCTGAAGACGGAAACACAAAGCCTCGTCGTTTTGCCCATGAAACGATTTTATCCATCGTCACGTTGCTCATTTATCCTCCGAAATATTAATAACATATTATAAATATTAACAATTACCTACTAAAACTCCAACCACAAAGTAATCGGCCCATCATTAATTAATTCAACGTGCATATAATCACCAAAACCACCCGTTTGCACTAGCGGCCAAACCGATCGCCACCGATCAATAAAATTATTATACAATTTTTTAGCCCGGGCTGATTCCATTGCTGCCGAAAAATCAGGGCGCAAACCCCGCCGACAATTAGCTAATAAAGTAAACTGTGAAACCACCAACACACCACCATTAACATCTTGTACTGATTGATCAAACATTTGACCCTCACTATTGGCCCACAAACGTAAAGATAATATTTTCTTAATGGCTCGATCAAAATTACTCTCGTCATCACTTTTCGCCAAACCAACCAATAACAGCAAACCAGTCTCAATTTGACCGATAGTCTGATTATTCACCGTCACTTTGGCTTGATTAACCTTTTGTAATAATATTTTCATGAATGATTAATTATCTTTTTTATCATAATATCATAATCAACCCCACTTTCCTGCCACACTCGAGCCAGTTCACCCGCCCGTGATACATCAGGATGCAAATCAATTCTGACAATTCGCCAATCATCCCCTTCTTTTTCCAAATGAAATAATCCATAATCGTTGACCCGATAATTTTTAACAAAATCGATCACCATATTTTGAATCGCTCTAACAATAACTGTGTCGCCTTCGTAACCCACCAGACCATTTTTTATCTGACAAACCCGCGACGGCAAAAAGTTTTCCCGACCCAAAAAGCCAACCAGTAACTTCTCAATTCGTGGATCTCGACTCTCAATTTCCAAATTTGACCCGGCGTTATCTTCAAAAAATGAAAAAATACTATTGGACAAATTATCCTTCACCGAAACTAGCTGCTCCTTATCACCTGACTTTAATAACACCGGAAAACTCAGTGCAGCCAACAAAGTTTCTTCCCTCTGCCAATGATTTTTTTGCCAATCATCATAACCAACTATTATCGGCTTTTTGGCAAAATTATAATTAGGTAAAACTAGCCGAACCAAATCCTTATCGTGTGTCACAAAGGACATATTGCCGCCCGTCCCCACCAAATCATAACCGCCAAAATCAACACTTCCCAATAATCCACCATCAGCATAGTCACCGCCATAGAATAGCGGCCACAAACGATCGACTGACCAATATTCCGCTCCCACTTCTCCACCAATGACAATTTGGTCAACCGCTACTCGTAGTAATTTATTAGCCTGCAGCGAACACAAAAATCTAGCCCCATCTTCTTCTAACCAAAATAAACCATGCTCATCCACCCACACCCGCCGCACCGAATATTCCGCCGCCAAAACCTGTTCAATATCTCGAAAAGATTGCCGACAAGCCATCTTATCCTCACTTTTTCGCCCTCCTCCCACCAAAACTAGTTGTTCATTCATAACCTATGCCATTAGAAATTAATTATTTCCTCCCTTTTTCATCTTGAAGATATCATGCAAAAAAAACGACGACTCAACATCTTTATCAAAAAATAAGCGAAACAAATAAATTGACACCTCAAAAAGTTTATTAGCATCTTTGTCCCGGGCATCATATTGCATGACCATGTCACCAGTCTCGGTTACCACCTTGTAGAGCCACCACGCCGTGGTCTTGTCCAAATCTAAATATGGTTCCCCCCTCTCCAAACAACGACGGTGACATAAACCTGTCGATACCATCACCACTTCCTCCGATTGACAAGAAAGGCCACATACCGCGCAACCATCCACTACTGGCAACCGACCACTGATCGCCAAAATCGACATAATAAAAGACGACAGAAAAACCAAAATATGATCATAGCGAGCCAATTTAATCCGATGACGTTCATAACATTGCAGATAATCAATCAACAACCCAAAAATATCCAAATCAGTTTCATGACGGCTAATCTTATCCAAAATTTCCATCATAATATTGCCCAGCCCAAATCCAGACAAACTTTGTTCCAATATTTTATAATCACGCACCAAAGCAATATCCTTCAGGGTATCAAAACTTTTCCCTTCAACCAACACCATATCAACCAATAAAAACGGCTCAACCAACCCTCCGACCCGACTCTTGGTTTCCCGCGCCGCCCGGACAATTATGCTGCGTCGCCCCCAATCTTTACTAATTACCGTAATTACTTTGGAAGTTTCTCCCTGCTTACGCCTGGCAATAATGAAACCTCTAGTTTTGTATTCCCGACTAAACATATTTTTTTCACCTTAACGAGTGGCGTGAATTATATTTTACCCTCATATAATTTTTTGGCGGACAACCTGTCTGAGCGTTAATCATAATCCCGGTCCGACAGTAGCGAGTTTTGGGAGCTAAAAAATTATATGAGGGTAAAATATAATTCACGCCACTCCTACCTCAATAACTAACCGCCAGCGAACGTTTCTTTACCGACATCACTAAACCAAGCAAAAACATCACCACCAACAACGATGTCCCCCCCGAACTAATAAAAGGCAAGGGTATTCCCGTTACCGGCATAATCCCCAAATTCATCGCTACGTTAATAAAAATCTGAAAAATAAACATTGAACCCACCCCAATCACCAGAAAAAAACCAAACTGATCAACCGCCCTGAAAGCTACTTGCCAAATCCAAGCTATCATTGTCCCAAAAAATATTAAAGTAATAATTGAACCCACAAAACCAAATTCCTCCGCCAAAACCGCAAACGCAAAATCAGAATAAGCCACCGGCAAAAAATGCAACTGCGATTGTAACCCTCTCCCCAATCCCAAACCCCACCACCCCCCGCTTCCCACCGCAATCTGCGATTGCAAAACATTGTATCCCGCTCCATAGGGATCACGCATCGGATCAAAAAAGGTTAAAATCCTATCCCGTTGATAATCATGCATCAACACCCAAAATAATGGCAACAACAGCAAAGTTATTAGTAACAAAATCCCCAAATAGCGCCGGGGAGTATTGGAAGCCAAAACCATCCCCAACCAAATAACCACCAAAACCAATGATGAACCTAAATCCGGCTGTATCATCGTCAAAATCACCAAGCCTCCCAAAAACAAAATTGATAACAATAAATCCCTCCAACTAATTATCTCACCTTGTTGGGAAAAATAGCGAGCCAAAAAAATAATAAACAAACATTTTACTACCTCCACCGGTTGAAAATTAAACCAACCTAAATCGATCCATCTTTTCGCGCCAAATTGACTAGTTCCAATCAACAAGACAAATATCAATAATAGCAATGAAATTACATACAATATCCAATGTGCATCCTTCAATATCCGATAATCAAAACTGGCCGCCCACCAAAACAAAGCTAGAGCAATTAGATAAATTAATATTTGTTCCCAAATTTGATTAATACTAAAATTCCCCGCCGCCAAACTATAATAGACCATTAAGCCAATCAACAATAAAATAAAAACCGACAAAAAAAATAGCCAGTCATTGAAAGAAATATTTTTAAAAACGGCTTTAATAGTCATATATCAATTATATCAAATAAAAAAACCACATCAAAAATATGGTTGTCTCTCCTTAACTATTCCAATTTATATCTATTCCCGTCCAGACCGGCTAAGTTTATTCTCCAGCGTTTCGCGATCTAAATCAGTATCAATCGCCACTACTTTCTCTCGACTTTTGTGACCCAACTTTATATTCACTCGACTTTTAGCCAATCCCAAAGCGACCGCGACTAGCTCTCTCAACTCCAAATTAGCCTTTCCTCCTTCGGGTACTGCTCTGACCTTAATTTTTAATACCCCGCCCTCGAAACCAACTATTTCCGAGCGACTGGAACGAGGGTTTATTTTAACATTCAAAAATATCATCATCCTATTAGTAATGATAGAATCAAATCAATCCCTATCTCCAAAATAATCACGGCAATAATCGGGCTAATATCAATCACTCCACCAATTGGCCCAATTAATTGGCGGATTGGCCGTAACATCCACTCGGTCGTATCAAATACGAATTGATTATGATAGTTAAACCAAGACATTATCACCCGGATAAATATCAAAAAAATCAATACTTGCTTGACAATACTAATGAAATAGACCAAATAATACATAAAATAAATACTAAATAACTAAAAAGAGATACTCTCAATAATTACAAATTACGAATGACAAAATGGATTAGTCATTTATCATTTTTATAATTATATGGCTAGCCATAAAACTTACTAATATTAATCAGCACAACCATAACACATCACCAGCCAAACATTCGCTGCCATTAATTATAAAAATGATAAATGACTAATCCATTTTGTCATTCGTAATTTGTAATTATTGAGAGTATCTCTTTTACACTATTTCATTTTACGACGGATAAAGGCTGGAACTTCCAGCTCATCATCATTGGTTGATTTGGTCGGCATAGTTGAACGGTTAATGCCAGTCAAAGAAGTTGCTTCACCCAACATATCACGCGAAGACATGGCTTCTTTTCGGCCCTCAAAATTGGTGGCCACAACGGTTATCCTCACCTCACCCTGCATAGTTTCATCAATAACCGCGCCAAATATGATTGTTGCCTCTGGATCAGCCGCTTCTGATACTGTTTTGGCTGCCTCATCAATCTCATACATACCCATATCCGGACCGCCAGTCACGTTCATCAAAATGCCTTTGGCACCATCCACCGAGATTTCCAACAACGGACTATCAATCGCCGCTCGGGCTGCTTCTATAGCCCTTGATTCACCAGTGCCGTAACCAATACCCATCAAAGCCGTACCACTATCTTGCATAATAGCTTTAACATCTGCAAAATCGAGATTGATCAAACCATGTTGAGTAATCAAATCGGTAATTCCCTTAACACCTTGTCGCAAAACATCGTCCACCACCTGAAAAGCATCCATCAAAGAAGTCTTTTTATCCACCACCTGTAATAACCGATCGTTAGGAATTACGATCAAAGTATCCACATTCTTTTTTAATTCCTCAATTCCTGCTTCGGCTAGCTTCATTCTTCTTTGTCCTTCAAAAGCAAAGGGTTTAGTCACTACCGCCACCGTCAATGCTCCCAATTCCTTGGCAATACCAGCGCAAACTGCCGCTGCCCCTGTGCCGGTGCCACCGCCCATACCAGCCGTAATAAACACCATATCTGTATCTCGTAGCTCTTCATATATTTCATCTTTATTCTCTTCCGCTGACATACGTCCCTTTTCCGGGTCAGCTCCACAACCCAAACCTCGAGTTAACTCTTTGCCAATCTGAATTTTTATTGGCGCAAAATTACGATTCAAAGCTTGCAAATCAGAATTAACCGCTACAAACTGGACACCCTTTAATTTTGCTTCTACCATTCGATTAATCGCCGAACCGCCCGCTCCACCCACCCCGATCACCTTAATCCTCGCCATACCATCTTCCATTTCCGAAGGCTTACTTAATACTTTGTCTCTATTTTTTTCATCTTTGTTCATATACAAATTTATACAATTGATATTTCCAAAATATTAAAAACGATTTAAAAAATTAAAGCGAAGACAACTTTGAATAATGCCTCAAACAAATTATACTGCATCTTATTGCCCAAATCAATTATCAGGGCAAAAACTGAGTAAACCAGTCTCTTATCTTAACCCAACCCGAATCCACCGGCGCGCTTGTCCCTCGCACCTCCACACCCTTAACTAAAATATCGGCCGCCCACTCCATTAAACCAACCGCGGCTACTTTTTGCGGATCATCAATAATCTTCTCCACCATACCTGATACATTTATCGGTAACCCCAACGCCACCGGCAAGCGCATTGCTTCTTTAGCCAAGTCAACCGCTCCCAATAACATACTACCCCCACCAGTCAGAACCACTCCCGCTGGCAACATGCCGTCACGACCAACTTTTTTCAACTCATCATTGACCATACCCAATATTTCCAACATTCTAGCTTCAATAATTTCTGCCACTTCTCTTTTGCTGACATAGTAGCCATCACCCACTCCGTATTTTTTCAAATCGATCCGCTCCCTTTCCGGAATCACAGCTGGCACCGCACACCCTTCTTCAATCTTGACCTTTTCCGCCACTTCGATGGAAGTTCTTAAACCAATGGCAATATCGTTAGTCACATGTGAAGCACCAATTGGTAATATGGAAGTAAATAAAACATTTCCCTCCTCAAACACCGCCACTCCCGTCGTGGCATAACCAATATCTACCACCACCACCCCAACTTCTTTCTGATTACGAGTTAAAACTGCCTTTGCCGAAGCCAAAACACCCAATACCAACTCATCGATATCTAAACCCGCTTGATAAATACATTTAGTCAAATTCTTGATGGTCGGTGTCGAAGCCGTAATCACATGCGCTTCCACCTCCAACCGCACTCCCGTCATACCCAACGGATCATGAATGCCATCTTGGTCATCCACTTTGTAACTGCGCGGAATAACATGCAATATCTCTCGATTAGCCGGTACCGATACTGCCCGCGCGGCTTCAATTACCCGGCCAATATCATCAACCGATATTTCTCCATCCGAACGAGACACGGCAATCACACCCTTGCTATTCTGAGACTGAATCGACGCCCCCTCCACTCCCACTACCGCATTGTCCACTGGTACTCCCGCCATCCTTTCGGCTGCCTCCAAGGCGGCGGATATGGCGCTAACCGTGTCCTCAATATCTACCACCACTCCTTTTCGTAAACCAGAAGTAGGAACACAACCAAAGCCAATAATTTCCGGATTTTTTTTGTCGGGCATGATATGACCCACCACCACACAAACTTTGGTACCACCTATATCGAGACCAGTTACAATATCGTTTGACATTTATTTTTATCCCTCCAAAATTTATTTCATCTCATCTAACATCACACTCGTCTGATACTTTTCGCCATCTCGATAATACTGCAGCTCTATTTCATCACCTGGCTGATATTGTTGCAGCAAGCTCGGCAAGCTATGATTTTCATCAATTTTTTCACCATTAATAGTAATTATTATATCATTTTCCTGCAATCCAGCAACATCGGCTGGACCACCAGGCACTATCGCCAATTCACCTAATTCACTACCCGCGGAAATCAAAGCCCCCTGTTTAACCTCCAAATCATTAACGGCGGCCAATTCTGGTGTGATTGGTATATAGCGGACTCCCAATCGCGGCCGAATAATCCGGCCATTGGCCAAAACACTGCTAATCGCCGACTTGGCTTGGTTGATCGGAATCGCGAAACCAATACTAGCTGCTTCCAAATCAATCGCCGTATTAATGCCCACCACCCGACCATTGAGATCCAGCAATGGTCCACCGCTATTACCAGGATTGATTGCCGCGTCGGTTTGAATCATGTTTTCTAATTGCTCACTAGCGCCACTACTATCAGCCGCCATAATTGTTCGGTCAACGGCGCTGATCACACCGGTGGTCACAGTATTTTGATATTCATTTAAAGCATTGCCAATCGCAATCACTTTTTGTCCAATCTTTAATGAACTCGAATCCCCTAGTTCCACCACCGGCAAATCTTTCGCCTCCACCCGCACCACCGCCAAATCATTAACCGGATCCAAACTAGCCACCTCGGCATCATAACTAGTTCCATCAGCTGTAATCACACTATATTCAGCACTCTCATCCGCCACCACATGTTTATTGGTGATAATTAGACCATCAGAACTAATTACGAAACCGGTCCCACCCCCACTTTCTTCCACCACATCACCAAAATAATTAACCACATTTTTGGTCAAAGTAATACTGACTACTGCGGGCGACACTTTGGCCACTGCGTCTATCACCGCTGAGTTTTCCTCAACTTTGTATATCGAAGTCGTCTCAAACGGTAAATTTATCTTGGATTCAATATCATTATTATTGGAAAGCCACCACCACGCTGACAAAACTCCCAACAATCCTCCCGCCGATGATGACAACAAAAAAACCAATAACAATAATAAACAACTAGTTTTTTTGGAAAAATAACTCATACTTATTTTTTTACCACCTTTTTCCGATTTTTCCGACTTTTTTGGTGCACAACTTTTGGCTTAGCTTTTCCAGCCTTTTCTGTTGTGCCTTTATTGACTAACACATAACCTTTAAGCTCTTGAAGTTTTTTTATCAAGATCTCTCTGGTTTCTTGTCCAGAATTTGGCGCCACAAATAACCCCAAAGCCACCCCCAATAACCCACCTAACAACATCCCATTAACAAAATCTCGATTTTCTTCTTTCATTTTTTCGCTTTAAAAAAATAAAACAGGAGCCGATTATCAACTCCTTAAACAATTATTTCTTTTTCAATATTTTTATTGAATCGGTCAAACCAGTCAACAGCCCGCTTATTCCCGAAACCATACTTATTACTTTTTTTACTTCAGACGCTGTTTCATTGACCGTACTAGATAGACTATCAACCATCGCCGTCACATTTCTCAGTGTTTCATTGACCATCCTTAAACTATCATTAGCCAAATTGACAGTCTCGTCCATCATCTCCAACTTATGATTTACTTCCGCGACCGTCAGACGAAAATCCGAAACCAAATTTCCCAACCGCAACAAGACATAAGATACAAAACCAATTAACACCAAAAAGCCCACTGCCAAAGAAATGTACAGCACATCGATACTAGTTTCCCACATAAATTACCCTCCCAAATAATCCTTTATTCTAACATAACATAAATAAATAAGTTGATAAATTTATTCCGCTAATTTTTTCAACAATATTTCTTTAACCAACCGCGGGTTAGCCCGCCCTTTAGTCTGCTGCATCACCTGACCAATAAAATAAGCTAATATTTGTTCTTTACCCTGACGATATTGCTCAACCTGATCTGAATTCCGTTCAATCACCGCCATAATTACCTCTTCCCAATCATCCTTGGCAGAAATCATCTGCCAGCCCTTAGAAACGGCAATATTCGACGGATCACCACCAGTTATCAACATCTCAGCCAGTATATCTTTAGTCATCCGATTATTAATTTGATTTCGGTAGAACATTAGCAATAACTCAGCCAGATTTTCCGCCGTCAACTTAAACTCAGCCGATTTAACATCGACCGTAATCTCAGTCAAAATAAAACCGGCAATTTTATTTTTCATCTCTTCATCACTCACCCAAATTTCCTTTTTATCAACTTTTTCCTCATCAATTCTATTTTCCAACTCGGACAAAACTTGCTCATAAAAATAAAACAAATCAATATTATTTAAAAAACCAACTATATATTTCTCACTCAACCCATATTCAGTTTGCATAGTTTGGCGCATCTCATCCGGTAAAATACCTAATTTAGAAGCCATGTTCCCAACCTCATCTTCAGTAAATTTCACCGCTGGTAAATCAGGTTCCGGAAAATATCGATAATCATGAAAATGTTCTTTTTTACGTTGTGAATAGGTAACTTGTTTAGCCACGTCCCAACCCCGCGTTTCCTTGATAATCAACTCACCCGCCTTTACACACTCAATCTGTCGCCCGTGTTCATAGGACAAAGAACTCTCCACATTCTTAAATGAATTAAGATTTTTTATCTCAACCACCTCCCCCACTTGCACATCATTCTCATCCAACAAACTAATATTGGCATCACAGCGCAATTCACCCAACTGCATCCTGGCCGTACTCACCCCTAACCACACCACCAAATCTTTTAAATTTTTTAAAAATAACCTGGCCTCCGCCGGACTGGTAATATCCGGTTCCGTGACTATCTCCATCAATGGAATACCCGAACGATTGAAATCCAGCAGAGAAACATCACCCGCGTGAGTCATCTTGGCCGTATCTTCCTCCATATGTAAACGATTGATCCTAATTTTTCTCGCCTCATCACCTATATAGACAGACATATGACCAGCTTGAGCCAAAGGTTGAAAAAATTGAGAAATCTGATATCCCTTGGGCAAATCCGGATAAAAATAATTCTTCCGATCAAAACGACTCGACAAATTTACCCGGCAATTTAAAGCCAAAGCCATTTTCGCCCCCAATTCGATGGCCTGCTTATTGATTACCGGCAACGTTCCCGGTAATCCTAAACAAACCGGGCACACCCGCGTATTGGGATCATCTCCCCCAGAATAATTTTCACACCGACAAAACATCTTTGACTTGGTCGCCAACTCCACGTGCACTTCCAAACCAATTTTTGATTGATACTTCATTAATATCCTAAATCTTTAAAAACCGCCCGATAATCATTAATTGCTCGTCGACCATTTTCCCTAGTTAAAACATAACCCACTTCGTGCACCAATTTATTTCTTAACTTATGCGCCTGCCAAGCCCGGTTATAATTATCTTTTCGTCGAAAAAGCGATTGCCCTTTTTTCAAACGGCCACCCAAAGTAGCCTCATTTATCCTCGTTTTCAGAATCAAATCCAATAATTTATCCGCTTCAATTACCGCCTGCCGCCAGCCCAACTCGTCACCGCGGGTCAATTTGGTAATTTTGTGCCAATGGCGCTCAAACTCTGCCTGGGACAAACGGGCCCGCTTAGGTTTAAATGTATACAAAAGCACCACTGCCACTGCCGCTAATACCAAAGCTAAACCAAAAATAATTAAAGGAAAATTAGCTGACATAATATTTATTCACCATTTACGTCCACATTTTCAATCTTAATTCCCTCCACGCCTTCACCACCAATCGACTCAATCGTCACTGGCGAACTTAGATCACTTTCACTAGCACCGATATCAGAACCACTCGATGCTACTACCTCCATTGAATTAATCGTCACCGCTTCCACTGGTCGATCGTTATCCGCCACCGCCACCGCCGCAATTTTTTCCACCACCTCCATCCCTTCGACTACTTTACCAAAAACCGTGTGCCGACCATTCAAGTGAGGCTGGTCCTGCGTTGTCACAATAAAAAACTGGCTACCATTGGTATTGGGCCCGGAATTTGCCATGGCTATCACGCCTGGTTCAACCTTATAGGAAGTCAGTGAATCATCATACACATACCCCGAGTCTTCTAAACTTGTCACTTCCTCTTGAGATAAACCGAGACTCTTAGCATTGATCTCATCATCAAACTTTCCACCCCAAATACTTTCACCACCCGTGCCATCGTTGGTTGGATCATCGTCTTTACTAAGCGGATCGCCACCTTGAATCATAAAATCCTGGATCACCCGATGAAAAGTCGTGCCATCATAGTAACCATTCTGAGCATGACCAATAAAGTTTTCTACCGTTTTGGGAGCCGCCTCGGTATACAAAGCCAATTTAATATCTCCCATGCTAGTATGCATCACCACTTGCTTATTATTCACCTCGCCTCCTTCTAGTCGATTTTGATACCAATTATTAATAAAATATCCCCCCACCACTACAATCAGCACCGTCACCACCGTAACCAAAAAAATCCGGCGCCTTTCCTCACTCATTGTTTGTTTTTCAATCCGCTTCTCCTTCCTTTGTTCTTTTAACTTTTGCGCTCTACCCATATTCAAGACCTCATTATTATATTAAATCTTTTAGTATCTTTGGTTTCTTTAAGTACCAATTATTAATATTCTGATAATTATAGGCCAGCTTAAACAAATCCGCTTCCGCAAACCAATTGCCCACCATCTGCATTCCCACCGGCAATCCATCGGAAAAACCAATCGGCACCGAAATAGCCGGCACTCCCGATAAATTCATGGATACAGTCATAACATCAGTTAAATACATCGACAACGGATCATCAATCTTTTCACCAACACCAAAAGCCGTCAACGGACTGGTAAAACCCAGCAAATAATCATACTCCGCCAAACATTTTTTAAATTCACTAATAATTAAGGTTCGCACTCGCGCCGCTTTCCCAAAATAATCATCATAATAACCACTCGACAAAGAATAGGTACCCAACATGATACGACGTTTTACCTCCATCCCGAAACCCCGACTACGAGTTTGCTCATATAGATCTTCGGCCTCGTCATATACATCTTGATCAATCTGCGCGTTATAACCATATCGAACGCCATCGAAACGAGCCAAATTAGTACTGCATTCAGACGGCTGTAAAATATAATACACTGGAATACTATATTTGATAATTGGTATAGATACTTCTTCGACCACCACTCCCAAATCGCGAATATCGGCTATTGCATGATCAAAAACCACCCGCAGTTCATCACCTACTCCTTCATATAATTCCTTAACTATCGCTGCCTTCCGACCATTAACCGTACTCTTAACCAAATTATCATATTCTCCCACCGACAAATGACTAGCCGTTGAGTCTTTACTATCCTGCCCTGCAATAATTTTCAACACCAAAGCCGCATCCTCCACCCGACGAGCAAAAGGGCCAATCTGATCAAAAGACGAAGCTAAAGCAATTACCCCATATCGGCTCACCCGACCATAGGTTGGCTTCATCCCTACCAAACCGCACAGACTAGCCGGTTGACGAATCGAACCACCCGTATCTGATCCCAAAGCTGCCGGACAATAACCCGCCGCTACCCCAGCCGCCGACCCACCACTACTCCCCCCGGGAACTTTACTCAAATCCCAGGGATTGTGGGTAATTTTATAATATGAATTCTCACAGGAAGAACCCATGGCAAATTCATCCATATTGGCTTTTCCAAGGATAATCGCCCCGCTGGCTTTCAATTTCTTAACTACAGTGGCTTCATATACCGGTTGATAATCCTTTAACATCCGTGAACCAGCCGTGGTCGACATCCCGGCCACATGCATATTGTCTTTGATCAGAATGGGAATACCCAATAATTCTCGCTTTTCTCCAGCAGCAATTTTTTTATCGGCCGCCCGAGCCTCTTTCAATACCTGCTCTTTATCAAAATAGAGTAATGCCCCAATCTTATCTTCTAACTTATCAATCAAAGATAAATAATTTTTTACCAACTCCTCACTACTATAACTGCCCGAGTCCAGATCGACTCGGATTTCAACCAGTGATTTATCGGACCAATTATTCGTTTTTTTTCTCACTCGTTTTTCGCTCCGGCCGTCGGCCCCGTTTAATCAAATATTTATCATGATCCTGATCAAGATCAATAAAACCATCCACCGTTTCAATTAATTTATTGGAAGTTGACTTACCAAACGAAACCAATTCCACTCGCAAGCCTAAAAACTGTAAATATTCCACCGCTGGTCGATAATCGCCATCACCGCTGACCAGCACCACCACATCCACTTTGGCGGACATTTTAATCATATCGATTACCAAACCCACGTCCCAATCGGCTTTCTTTTCACCACCGGCAAAAATTTGTAAATCTTTTGACTTCACCTCATATCCCGCCTTGGCCAGCGCCTCAAAAAATCCTTTTTCTTCTCCCAAACCCGACTCCACCACATAGGCAATCGCTCGAATCAAATTCCGCCCTCCCGTCGCGGCCGCCAGCACTGACTGAAAATCCACCCGAGAATGATAAATATGACGCGCCGAATGATAGAGATTCTGCACATCAATAAATACCGACACCCGTTGGTGCGGATTAACATTTACATTAATCATCAAATACTCCTTTGGTTCTTATATGAACTAAATCTTTATCATAAGCCTCACTCAAAACTTCCGCCCGAGACAGAGACGGCTCAACTTTATCATCAGCCAAAATATTTTGGTTATCACTTACCTGATACGAGGGTGCCACACTTTTAGTGTCCACCTCCGCCAACATTTTGATATAATCCAATATTCGTGATAAATCCTGGGCATACTTCTCTTTATCGCCTTCTTCCAAAGCAATTTTACATAACTTGGCAATATTAACTATTTCTTCTTCAGTAATCACTTTTTCCATTGAACATTATCTAATTAATTTATTAAAATCAGCTTCACTAATGATTTTAACACCAACCGCCCTTGCTTTATCAATCTTACTACCCGGATTCTCACCGGCCAACACATATGTCGTTTTCTTTGAGACAGAACTAGACACCCGCCCCCCCAACCGTCTAACCAAAGCCTCTACCTCTTCCCGTCCATAGCCCTGTAAACTGCCCGTGACCACAAATGACTGACCAGCCAGGACATCATTTTTGACCGTCTTTTTATATTTTACTCCGGATTGCCTAAGCTTATCAATAAAATGAAGATTCTTCTTATCAGCAAAATACTCCACGATACTACTCGCCACCACTTCGCCAATATTACCCACCGTTTCCAAATCTTCCCGGCTGGAATTAATTAATCCATCCAGCTCGCCAAAATGACGCGCCAAATCGTCGGCCGTCTGCTCGCCGACGTGACGAATACCTAAAGCATAAATCATTCTTTCCAAAGAAATAAGTCGACGCGACTGAATAGAAGTAACAATTTTCGCCGCCGATTTCTCCGCGAATCTCGAGAGCGGCTGCAAATCACCTTTAGTCAAAGTGAATAAATCCGCCGCGTCGTGAATTAGCCCCTCGGCAATTAATTTATCCACTACCTTTGGCCCCACCCCTTCCATATCGAACGCCCCCCGAGACACAAAGTGAATAATCCCCCGCCTGATTTGAGCAAAACATTGTTTGTTAGCACACCGAGAAATAACTTCCCCTTCGACCCGCCGGACTTCGTTGCCACAAACCGGGCATTCTTTGGGCATAATAAATTTCTTTTCTTGGCCAGTACGCATCTTTGGTAAAGATTGGACCACTTCTGGAATAACATCGCCCGCTTTCTGTACTACTACTGTATCCCCCAAGCGAATGTCCTTACGCACAATTTCATCTTCATTGTGCAATGTCGCCCGACTCACCACCGATCCCGCCACACTGACTGGCTCCAGAATAGCCACGGGAGTCAATGCTCCCGTCCGACCCACCTGGACCTCAATGTCAAGAATCTTGGTCGTCGACTGCTGGGCGGGAAATTTATATGCCACCATATAGCGCGGCGCCTTCCCCACCACACCCAGTTGTGGATAATATCCCAACCGATTAACCGCCACCACCACCCCGTCTATTTGATATGGCAATCTCGGCCTCAACTTTATTACCTGTTGATAATAATCCTCGACAGCTTTTAAATCACTACAATACAAATTATATTTATTGGATGGAAAACCCAGTTCAATCAATAAATCATGTGCCTCTTGATGAGTTTCTTGCCCTAGTGGAGACATCAGATCATAACTCATAAAAGATAAATTACGCGCCGCGGCCACCCGTGAATCAAGCTGCCTGATCGAACCAGCCGCGATATTGCGTGGATTGGCAAAGAGAGGTAATCCATTTTTCTTTTGCATCCTATTCAAGTGGGCTAATTCAGCTGTTTCCATATACACCTCCCCCCGCACCTCCACCCGTCCACGAGCTAAAATTTTTTGCTGATCAGCCAAATTGTCTAATCGTAAATGAAGCGGGATACTTTCGATTGTACGCACGTTTAAAGTTACTTCCTCACCAACCTCTCCATCCCCACGAGTAACCGCTTGTTTCAATAATCCACCCTCATATATTAAGCTAATCGCCAAACCATCCATTTTTATCTCTGCGTAATATCCACCTTTCAAACCTGGTTCAATTTTTTTTATTCTTCCTTCCCAATCACGCAATTCCTCGACCGAAAAAACATCGTTCAGTGACAACATCCTGGTGCTATGCCTGACCTTGATAAATTTGTCTAAAGCTTTTCCTTCCACTCGTTGCGTCGGCGAATCAGCCGTAATTAATTCCGGATACTCCCCTTCCAGAACAAATAATTCATGCTTCAAACTATCTAAAGCCGCCTCGGAAATCTCTGTCTTGTCCATCACATGATACTGATATCGATAGTAATCGATCGTCTTTCGTAACTTGATGATTCTTTTTTTTGCTTCCGACTTATCCATAAATAATTAGAATAATAACTTTACCCCTTATTTATCATATACACTATTTCGCCCTCATCTTCAAAACTGGATATTAGACCTAAAATATTTTCCAAATAGGCTTTTATTTGATAATAGTCTTTCCCTTCAAAATATTTTTTGTGAACTACAATATATTTAATATCCAGCTCATCCTGCCAAAACGCCAATACCCGCGCCCGATTTTTACTGTTATCATCCAAAACATTTTTCTTCACATCTATCAAATAATTTATTCCATCCATATGCGTATACTCATCAAACACCGCCGCCGGCACCCTAGAGATCGAACCATTAAGAATTTTCTTTTCATGATAAGTTTGATAATATTGGATAATTGTTTTTGGCTCCCCCAGCACTTGGTGACCACTCGACCACCACAACGGCAACTCTAATACTACCGACTCCTCCCCGTCAGCTTTAATTTGGGCATAGGCGGGCGGAATAGCCACCGGCTGTAAACTAATAGGGATTGATAAATATTCAACCACAATCAATACCGTCAAAAAAATTGAGATTAACAAACCAGAACCACGCCCCCACCCGCATGTCAATTTATGCCACTGCCACAATATTATACGCACTACATACCCAGAGACAACCGCCAATGCCAAGATCATAACAATAAAAAAACGAGCCGGCACTCTAGACACCGCCAAAAAAGGCAAGCGGTATAATAACAGATAAGGTAAACCAACATTATAATCAATATCATTAATGCTAAAAACGTCATGGCCAGCCACTTTAAGAATTGGCCCCAAGGATAAAACAAAAAATATGACCACCAACAACTGCCAAAAACGCAAATTTACCCGAAATTTACTCCCATAATTATTGATGCTGACCACCAATGACCAAACGAATAATACTAGCACCGTATATCCCACAAACAAATAGTTTTCAATCCCTGAAAAACCAAATTCCGTACCATATTTCTGTCCCCATTCTCCCCAAACAAAATGCAAGAAACTCGGCACCACAAAACTCATCAAATCCGCCGACCAATAAACTACTTCGCTCATCAGTGCTGCCGGTAAATAATCAGCGGAAACATCCAGACCTCTTACTAATAATGGGAATATTAAAATCATCGTCACCATCAGTAAAACCATCCAAATTGAGAATCTCTGCCAAAACCAACCTTTGCATAGTGGCCAATTTTTAAGTAAATAATAAATAAAGAAACATATTAATAATATTATTGCCAAAACAAAATACTGATAATCATTCATAAATAAAAAACCCAAAACTCCCCCGGCCAAAATTGACCAAACCATTTTTCTTTCCTCTATCATTCGATAAAGAAAATACATTAATGCCGGAAAAGGCCAAGCTGTCGTCAAATTGAAATGTCCCAGTGAATGAATGAAAATATAAGGACAAAAAGCAAAAATTATCCCCGAAATAAATGCCCCACTACGACTCGACCATAAACGGTATGACAACAAATAAGTAAACACGGCGGATAACCATATAAAAAACAAATACACTAGATTAAAAGCCGCCACCAAACCGAAAAAATAGGACAAGGCCACCGCCAACAATGACTGCGCTAAAGCCAAGGTGTGAAATATCAAGTTCACTCCCTGGGGAAAATATAGATAATTGGTAAAATACAAATCAGCCCCAGCCAAAACTTGTTTTTTTATCCACCAAATATCCCACAAAAAAATAAAACCATCACCACCATCATTACCAATACCAGGCACATAATCATTAATATTCTTTACCAAGGGCCAAGTGAATAATATCACCATCAAAAAATACAGAGTGAAAACTACCACTTCCGGATTAACTTTGACACTCGACAGAGCATCCAATAACCGCCGCCAAAAACGGTTCCAGCTTTGCAAACTTGACCACAAAGTCAAATAAACCCCGCTTTTCTGAGGGCGAGTAGCTATCTTTAACTTCTCTGGCTTTCGGCTTGAATTACTTTTAACAATATCTCGCAAAAAATCATCCTCCTTAATCATAATTATAGCTTTTTTCCATCCGGGCGTTAACTCTTTATAAACTTTCATTGTATAATGATCAAGATCATCAATATTATCTCACTTATTTGTCAATCATGAATCCATCACCAAACTATCGCCATATCGTTTTCTTTTACTTACTTATCGGTTTTATTTTTGTCCTCGCCTCGGCCGGCATTACCACTTATTCACTCGGCTATCGTTACAATTTTAGCAAACACCAAATAGTTAAAACCGGTATATTGCGCCTTTCTCCCACTAATCCAGAATACCAAATTAATATTGACGGCGAACCGATTTCACCATCAATAGTAAAAAATACCACCGAAATACCCAATCTACTACCCGGTACTTACCAAATCGATATTACCAGTGACCAATCCCTACCGTGGAGTAAAAAAATAACTATCCAACCCAACCGAATTACCAATGAAACTAATATCCTGATCATTCCCAGCCAAATAGAAATTAACGACCTGGCCATTACCAAGAATTACACCAGTAATCCTAGTCAAAATTTATTAGCCTTTATTAATATTGATAAAATACAAATCTTAAATATTAATACCCAGCAAGTTACCACCTACCCCGACATTCCTCTTACCAACGACAATCAACTCAAGTGGCTTTCCGACCAAATGCTCAGTATTATTTCTCGCCACGAAAATGACATCCAGCTGCATACCATCAATTATTCCAATAGCAATATTGCTAGTACTAGTTTGACCAATATTGATTTTGACCAACTCCTCGCTTATTATTCTTTCCAACCAAACATTATCCTTTATCAAAAAAATGATCAAATTTGGCAACTCGATCTAACCTCGAACAATCAACCAATTCCGATCGCTACCAGTACCACCACCCCCACACTCATCGATAATACTTTGTTTTATACTATAGCTACTGACCTGGGCACCACCATTAATTCAATCAATCTGACCTATAATTACAATTTGGAATATAAATTTGACCATATTTTTACCCAATATTTTGTCTCCCGCCCTATCAAATATATATTTACCAAACCAGACAAAAACAACTACCGCCTCAGTTTTCTCGATTCCAACGCTGGCACCTCCACCCAAAATCTCACCCTCGACATTAAAGACATTCAGTCCTACCAAAATTATATCCTGGCCAAAACCGACAATGAACTGACGCTTATCAACACCCACAACTTCCCCGACATTTCTAGCCAGACTATTCTTCGACTATCAAAAAAAATCCATCAAAGCTGGTGGTTAAACGCCCAAAATATTATTTATACTACTGATAATGAACTATACCGCATCGATATCGATGGTGATAACAATCAGCTCATCTTCTCTAATCCAAGCGGTAACATTGAACTAGTTGGAATTTCGGGAAGAAATATAACTATTATCAACAATTCCAACAATCAAAAACTAATCCAAAACATTAGCCTACCAACTTCTTCTATTAACTAAACGAGTGATGTGAATAATATTTTGCCCTCATATTATTTTTTGCGGACAACCTGTCTCTAAGCGTTAATCATAGTCCCGGTCCGACAGTTCACATCACTCGTTAACTAACTAATTTCGCGGTCACCACAAACCGATTAAGATTGGTCCCCAAAGGAGTGCAGGTCATTAACGATAACTCTCTTTCTTCCCCTTGAGCTAAAACCGACACTTCGTCTGGACCAACTACCTTGGTTATCTCAACTTGGTAAACATAGATATTATCATCATAAAAAACCAAAATCTTCGCCTGATCTCCAATTGACTCCAAATTAGCAAAAACTGAATTATACTCTGACCAATCCCACCAATAATACGAACTGTGCCCAAAAATAAAAACATTGCCCACCTCTCCTGGCAAGGCAGTTAACGGATAATGGCCAACTCCTTCTTTCAGCTTCTGCTGTAACACCGGCTCACTGGCATCATCCAGATAGACGATTGGCGCGGCGATCTGCAAAGAAGGAATCACCAAATAATTATTCGGATATTTACCTCGATATTCTTGCTTGAGTTGAATAATATCATCTCTGACAAATAAATCCGGAAATAACTCATTCTCGGCTATGATTGAATCCTGACCTGGTATAGATGTTTGATTATCTGCTGCCAGCACATTCTCGTTATTTTCTTGAACATTTCCCTCCCGCCAGAAATTTATTCTTTTCCAAAATGATGGCCAATTTAGTACCACGAAAACAAGCGCCACCAATACTGTCGCGATTGATACTAAAGTAATAATATTTCTCAGCCATTTTTTCATATATCTGTCACCCCAAAACTAATCATATACTAACATATTTTATAAAATAAGTCAATATACCGCTCGACAGCATTCCATAATAAAATAAAAACTGTTAAAATATCAATGTAACCACACAATCATATGGGCGAGTGGCGGAACTGGCAGACGCGTACGACTCAAAATCGTATGGAGTTTACTCCATGAGGGTTCGACTCCCTCCTTGCCCACCATATTTTACTTTTTACTTTTGACTTTTGAGATATAATATTAATGTAAACTGTTAATATTAAAAAAATAATAATGTTGAATCGACACATCATTAAAAACGTTATCTATATCATTAGCATCAGTGTCATCACCCTCATCGTCGCCACTATCATGATTAACGCCTGTGCCAACTGGAGTATTGAAGATCCACTAAATTACCTTTCCAACCCCAGTAATTTCTATGAATTGGAAATGTGTGATCAAAGCCTAGGTATTGTGTCCAATAGTCTATATGTCAATGCTGGTTTACTAGCCATAATCGGATTTTTCCAAATTTTCTATTCAAAACTTATTAAGCCGAGCAATAAACAATCTCTTAAAGACAGTCAACAATTAACCGCCGCCGGCCGATTCTTGCTGGTAGTCTCAGTAACTATGATCATTTTTATGAGAATAGCTTTCGTTAGCCTTTAAATCATTGATAAACTGGCGGCAAGAAGTCATTAGCCAATTTTTTTACTGCTTTTTGCAGCTCTTGCCAATCAAAATTATCATTTCCATAATTATCAATTGCCAAAGTAATATACTGGGCAATTTTTTTCATTTCATTACTTCTCATACCCCGAGTAGTTACGGCTGGTGTCCCCAGTCTTAAACCGGAGGGATCAAAGGGTGAACGTTGATCATATGGAATAGTATTTTTGTTCACCACAATACCATTTTCTTCCAAAACCAATTCATACTGCTTCGCTCCCGCCTTTTTTTGACTCAAATCCAACAGCAATAAATGATTGTCAGTTCCCCCTGACACTAGGTTATATCCAGCCTCCATTAATGCTTTCGACAAAACTTGCGCATTACTCACTACTGCTTGTTGATAGGTAATAAATTCCGGCTGCCGGGCTTCAGCAAAAGCCACCGCTTTAGCTAAAATAATATTTTCGTGAGGCCCACCCTGCAAGCCGGGAAAAACCGCACTATCAATTTTCTTGGCATATTTTTTACGTGACAAAATAATTGCTCCCCGCGGACCACGTAAAGTTTTATGAGTTGTTGTCATCACCACATCGGCATAGGGAAAGCAGCTCGGATGCACGCCCGCTACAATCAAACCGGCAATATGGGAAATATCCGTCATCAAATATGCCCCCACACTATCAGCGATCTGCCGAAACCTGGCAAAATCTATTTGTCTGGGGTAAGCGGTCGCTCCCGCCACAATCATTTTGGGTTTTTCCTGTCTGGCCAATTCTTCAATCTGATCATAATCCAACCAACCTTGCTTATTTACTTCATAGTGAACAAAATTGAATAACTTGCCACTAAAACTCACCCGATGACCATGGGTCAGGTGCCCACCGTGACTCAATTTTAAACTCATTATCTTATCACCCACTTCTAAGAGCGCTAAATAAATGGCCATATTGGCCGGACTGCCAGAATATGGTTGAACATTGGCTCGCCAGTCATCACCTGATAAACCAAAAATTTGCAGTGCCAATTCTTGCGCCCACTCCTCTACATCATCCACCACCTGATTGCCAGCATAGTATCTTTTGGCCACATATCCCTCTGCATATTTATTGGTGAAAACACTACCCATCGCCCGTGCCACGTCCGGACTAACAAAATTCTCGGAAGCAATTAACCCAATCGTATTATTTTGACGATTAATTTCCTGATCAATAAATTCCTGATATTTTTTCATAATTTTATAAATAAATATTATTTTAAGAGTAGCGTGAATTATATTTGATACTCATATAATTTTTTGGCGGACAACCTGTCTAAAGCGTTAATCATAGTCCCGGTCCGACAGCAGCGAGTTTTGGGAGCTAAAAAATTATATGAGTATCAAATATAATTCACGCTACTCGTTATTGCTTATTTAAATCTAGATCAGAGATATCTTCCGCCCCTCGTCTTAAAACCAAATAAGGAGACTTTGACAAATCCACTACTGTCGAAGGTAAATTGTTTCGCATCAATCCGGCATCTAAAATAATATCAATCTCCTTCAAATTATGACGAAACTGATCCAACACAAATTCAATATTTGACTCATATTTACCTTGTTTTGATTTATTGGCGCTGGTTGAAACTATCGGCAACCCGAATTGCCGACATAGCTTTGGCAAAAAATCGAACGTATTGACCACTCGCCAACCTGTAGCACCATCAATATTGATCACTTCCGGCACCAATCGCTTATTAAATAAAAACTCCTCTTTCAACTTGAGAACCACCGTTACCGGCCCAGGCAAATATTTCTTTAAAAACTCCTCTTCAAACAAGCCCACTTGAGCATATTTCTTGATGGTATCAATACTATCCACCATAACCGAGAATACATCTTTTGAGAGCCTTTCTTTTAATCTAATAATCTTGTCCACTGCCACCGGACTCATGGCGCTACCGCCCAAGCCATAAACCGTATCGGTCGGATAAACAATCACGCCATCATTTTTTAAAACATTAACCACTTCCGCAAGTTGCGCTTTGGATAAACAACCATCAGCTATTTTAATTATTTTCATAAGCTTAAATAATCATCTCACGTAATCTCTTAATCCGCTCCGCTGTCGGCGGATGAGTAGAAAATAAATTCCCCAACCAGGAACCAATCTTTTTACCATCCAGTGATTCCAATGGATTGATTATAAATAAATGATTCATGGCATTATTAGTTCCATCGACCAGATGATCCTGACTCGATATTTTTTCCAAAGCCAAAGCCAGTCCCTCCGGATAACGAGTCAACAATGCTCCGTCAGAATCAGCTAAATACTCACGATTTCGTGACATAGCCATTTGCAATAATTTTGCCACCAATGGAGATAAGAGGATAAAAACCAGGCCGATGATAGCCAGAATACCCACCCCCTGCCTTGAACCCCGTTTTCTCCCACCACCCATCCGCCAGAACAAATCCGCCGCGATCGCCACCATGCCCACAAAAATAACTACCACTGTACTTAACCGAGTATCAAAATTTTTAACATGAGACATCTCGTGCGCCAACACCCCTTCCAACTCTTTCTTACTTAACACCTGTAACAAGCCAGTTGTCACTGCCACCGCCGCGTGCGCCGGATCCCGACCAGTTGCAAAAGCGTTCATCGCCGTATCCTCAATCACATATACTTTCGGCGTCGGCATCCCCGAAGCAATTGCCAGATTCTCCACCAAATTGTACAACAAAGCATTATCTTTTTTGGCGACCGGTCTCGCCCCCGCCATATATAAAACCATTTTATCAGCATTATAATAACCGATCAAAGTTGTCGGCACCGCCACGATCAACCCTATTACAATTCCATAATAACCGACATCAGTTACCAAGCCATAAAAATAACCCAAGAACATCAAAAACAATATAAAAACAATCACTATTATCCATGTCATCCGCTGATTTCTTTCTATCTCATTGTACATACAATATATTTTTATCTAATTGATAATTTTATCAATAAGTTGTTTATCTAATTATATTATTTAATACATTATTAACAAAATAAAAAAGAGAGATAGACAAAACTACCTCTCTTCTAAAAAAACTTAAGATCAACTTATTTGTCCTGAGAGCCAAAATCAACTTTTACGTCCTCGCGCTCCTTATCATCCTCAATCTCATACAGCTGCCTTTTACTAAAACCAAACATGCCCGCCAGTAAATTATTGGGAAATATTTCGATAGCTGTATTGAAATCTCGCACATTGCCATTGTAAAAGCGCCGGGAAGCCTGAATCTTGTCCTCGGTATCCGCTAACTCTTGTTGCAGTGACAAAAAATTCTGATTAGCTTTTAACTCCGGATAATTCTCCGCCACAGCAAACAACGTTTTTAAAGTACCAGACAAATCGCGTTCCGCGGCAGCCGATTCCTTGGGATCACCTTTGGCCTCCATGGCTCGGGTTCGCGCCTCGGTTACTTTGGAAAATACGCCTTCTTCATGTTTGGCATAACCTTTCACCGTTTCGACTAAGTTAGGAATAAGGCTGTAACGACGTTTGAGCTGAACATCGATATCGCTCCAAGCCTCGTCCACTCGATTCTTTTGTTTTATTAAACCGTTATAAACTGCTACTACCCACAACACCACCACTACCACAATCACCAAAAGTACTAGCCAAAAAAATAACATAATTTCTCCTTGTCAATTTAATAACACTAGAACAAACCACGAAAACTTAGGATAAACAAAATCATCGCTACCAATAAAATAATTAATGATAATATTGGCAAAAACCAATTACTCCAAAATTTTGAATCAAAAACCTGTTTTTTCATGATTTGTTAACTAGTCTTATTTTTTCTTACGCAAAAACAATAAGCCCGTTCGGCTATTCTCTGACACTTCATAAGCTGCCGGCACGGCACCCAAACCACCTTCACTCTTTTCTTCTTTGGCGAAGAAATAAATAGTTTGTGGTCGACCACCCTTTAAAATCACTTCTTTAGAATGCAAATAGTAAGTTTGTCCTTTACTATTCTTTTGACTATAAGCCATCTTAACTCCTTTTTTTGACTTATTATAAATAAATTCTAATCTATAAATTAAGTTATCATAAGATATAGCAAAAGTAAATATTGCCAAAATAAAAAAACACCAGCTTAAAACTGGCGTTTTTAAAACTGCCGGGCCTGGACTCGAACCAGGATCGACGGCTTCAAAGGCCGCTGTCCTACCATTAGACGACCCGGCAATTAACTTCATTCCCCTGATGATTGATTCGACAGCAAAAAAACAGTCATGACCAACAAACCAATTACAATTCCCACGTCAGCCAGATTAAAAACGCTGTAAAAAGTCAGGTTAATATAATCAATCACATATCCATTATACACGAACCGATCCCACAAATTCGACAACGCGCCACCCAAAACCAATGACACTCCGATTTGGCTTAAAACTGACTGACTAAAAAAATCATGATAACGCCAAAGGAAATATAAAAATATTATAATGCCCAATAGCGAAATAATCAAACCATGACCCGAGAGCAAACCAAAAGCCAAACCATCATTCAATCTCAATTCCAGCCGCAACCAAGAAAATACATCAAACTTATCTACATACTGATCAACAAATAAATATTTGATTATCCGATCCAATAGCATCAACACGCCACCCCACCACCATACTCTAGTCTTCCATGCTCGCTGGAAAATTCCCATGCTCACTCCCCCATTAATTGTACAATTACTTCTCTTTCTCGTTTAACAAAATCAAAATCAATAAAATAGATTTGTTGGAACATACCCAAATAAATTCTTTTTCGCGCGAAAGGTATCGTCACTCCCGTACCAGCCAAAGTTGAGCGCAAATGAGCCACTCCATTGTTGGTCGCGGTTTTTTGATCATGAGCATAATCGCCATCCGGAACCAATCTTTTCATCATATTAATAAAATCTTCTTCCAAACCTTCTTCTCCTCCCAAAACCACCACCCCGGTCGTTGATCCATGTGAATAAATATTAATCACACCATTCTCAATCTGACCATTACGGATCAAAGATTTAACGTCATCGGTCAAATTGACTAAACCAAATGGTCCTTCCGATTCAAATAATAACTGTTTAGTTTCAATCATAATAATATTTTTAATCTCCCCATTATTTCTGCCGACTTTTACCCTCAAAATACATGAAACTGACTACCCCAATAATCAATACCACCGCCACCATTAACAACACTACCATCAATATCCTCACGATCGCGCTGTAAACATCTAAAAAACTCCACGCTAATTGCCGCCCCAAATCAGTGGTGACAAAAAAATACAATATCGACAGAAACAAAAATAACCACAAAAAAGACTTAGCAAAAACAAATAACCAACGGCGCCAGGCCGCGTATCTTAGCCAAATAAAAAATACCACCACCCAACTGATATTGGGTTGATTTTGAATATCTGTCACCACTTTCTTAAATTCTGATACAATTTTATCCAACTGACCAAAATCAAAATTTTCAAAAAAATTAGTCTGCTCTTCAAAACTCCCCCCAATCAGCAATCGAGCTGCCTCACAACCTTGATCAATATAATCATTACGAGTCGACAACGCCCCCATCACCCCGCTTAATTTTTCCGGCGCAAATCTTAATTTGTATTTATCGGTTAAAATCTTATTTAAATACTGATAATAATACAATAACTCAAACAAGCTCTTCTTAAAGTTTGCCGATAAATTCATTAACCCCAGATAATTCTGGCCAGACTTTTCTTTGATATCACTCACAAACCATAATTATTATTAAAACCATACACATAACTAATATATCAGGTTTTTATTTAAATGGTTAAAAAAAAATACAAATTGCAATATTGTAGGGGCGGGTTTGTAACCCGCCCATGATCGCGCGCCAATCCATAACCATGTGAATGGTGATGATTGCAATAATACGGGCGGTAACTCGGACGTCGGGCATAAATGCCCGAGGGCGGGTTACAAACCCGCCCCTACAATATTGTCATTGGTAATTTTTCAACCATGCTGTTTATCCACATCACGAAAACGCATATATTCCGGCACAAAAAATAACTCCACGTCACCAATCGGACCGTTGCGATGTTTACGCACTAAAACATCAGCCATATGCTTTCTTTCCGTATCCCGATCATAATAATCTTCCCGATACAAAAACATCACTACATCGGCATCTTGTTCAATAGAACCACTCTCTCTTAGATCCGACAACAATGGTCGCTTATCCGGCCGCGATTCAACCGCTCGAGATAACTGCGACAAAGCCATCACCGGTAGATCCAACTCCCGCGCCAACGCTTTCAGCGAACGCGAAATCTCCGAAATAACTTGCACTCGGTTATCAACGTTGGCCGAACGCCCTTCCAATAATTGTAAATAATCAACCACCACCAACCCCAACCCTACCTCGGCATGAAGACGTCGCGCCTTAGCCCGCACTTCCACCACATTTAAAGCCGGCGTATCATCGATATACAAAGGCGCCTCACTGAGTGACCCCATCGCCAACTGTAATTTTTCAAAATCAGCCTCATTTAGGTTCCCAGTTCGCAACTTCCACGAATCCAAACCGGCCTCACCACATATTAAACGATCCACCAACTGCTCTTTTGACATTTCCAAACTATATATCGCCACCGGAATTTTCTTTTCCACCGCGACATATTGAGCAATATTCATGGCCAAAGAAGTTTTACCCATACTGGGCCGGGCCGCTAAAATTACCAAATCACTTCTTTGCAAACCGGATAACAGATGATCCAAACCCTTGATCCCGGTCGGCACGCCCCGAACCTGACCTTTATTTTTATGCAATTGATCAATTCTTTCAAATGAATTTATCAATACATCTCTAATTACCACAAAATTTTGGTCCCCCACCACTCTGGATATGGAAAACAAACTCTGCTCAGCCCGATCCAAAATTATTTCCACATCTTCATTTTCATCATAGGCCATCTGACTTATCCGGGAGGAAACTGAAATCAGAGACCGCAATATGGCTTTTTGTCGCACAATATTGGCATAAGAAACTACGTGGGCCGCCGAAGGCACCCCATTTACTAAACTCGATAAATATGATGCTCCCCCCACCACCTCTAACTGTCCACCTCTCTCCAAAAGTTCCGTAATGGTCACTAAATCTACTGGTTCGCGTTTCTCATACAACTCAAATATTTTTTCACATATCAATCGGTGGGCATTTTTGTAGAAATCACGCGGCTGAACCAAATCCGACACTTTAATCACCGAATTCTGATCAATCAATAAGGCCCCCAACAAGGATTGTTCAGCCTCCAGGTTTTGCGGTGGTAACTTCAATTTATTATCCCGATTGTTATCCATCTTACGTAACCTCTCCCCCAAAAATATCAATTACATCTTTAACCATATTTTGCCCGGTGGCCATATCAACTTTATTTTCCATATCCTTCATCATAGCTTCTTTCTTCTTGACCATATCATCTTTATTGTCACTCACCTCGATTCTAAAACCAATATTTTTTCCAAACAATCGATGAAAAATTGTCTGCAATAAATTCCGATTATTAATCTCATTCAACTGCTGCCGGTGAAAGGTAAACGGCACAGCCAACACCAGCAAACCATCTTTCCAGCCCCGCACCACACCCGTACGTAAAATTGAACCCAAAACCGCTTTCTCATCATTCACTGTTTTCACATATTCCGGCCATTTATTTTTTATCATTTCGATATCAATTTCACTATCAATTTTATGATCAGTTTTGTTTTCAATTTCATTGCTGGCTAATTCTTTTCGCTCCGGCTCCATCGCTTTGGTCTCCAAAACAACTTTATCCACATGATCTTTATCTACTGGCGCAAATGCCAAAATAACTTTGTTAACAAAAACCTCAAAATACAACGAATCAATTTCATATTTCTGAGCCTGGACTGCAGTCAAAATATCCAGCATCTTAACTATTTCAGCCACTCCGATTTTTTTCACCAGACTTGACCAATTTTGTCCACCCCCACCAATTCCGTCTTTGACCAAGAGTAATTGTCGCAAAAACGCCTGCCAAGACGACATAAAACGCCTCACATCTGTCCCCGGCGAATATACTTGGTCATAATAGACCTGCAAGACTGTTTTAACATCGCCAGCCAATAGCTGCTCCAAAATAGTAAAAATAATTTTTTCCTCAACCAGTCCAAGAATTTTACGCGTTTCATTGACACCAATTTGTTCACCCGTTAACAAAACCAGCTGTTCCAAAACACTCAATGCATCTCTGGCACTACCGCCCACGCTCTCCGCCACCAACTCCGCTGCCGCCAAATCCATTTTTTTGCCTTCCCGACCAGCGATATCAACTAAATGATTAACAATTTCACTATTGGACAAACGGGTAAAATGGAAATGTTGGCAACGAGACACGATCGTCTCCGGCACTTTTTCCAATTCCGTCGTGGCCAAAATAAATATGGCATGAGCGGGTGGCTCCTCCAAAGTCTTCAGTAAAGCGTTGAAGGCCTCTTTGGTTAACATGTGCACTTCATCGATGATAAATACCTTCCGCTTGGAATAAGTTGGCGCAAATCCCACCCCCTCTTGCAAAGACCGAATACTATCAATGCCCCGATGGGACGCGGCATCGATTTCAATTAAATCCAAAGAAGACTGATGGATAAAAGATAAACAGTGATCACATTGATTACACGGATTACCATCGGCGGATAAATTAGCACAATTAACCGCCCGTGACAAGATCCGGGCAACTGATGTTTTCCCCACCCCTCGCGGACCGGAAAAAAGATAAGCATGACCCACCTGCTGTATTTTCACAGCATTTTTTAAAGTGGTCACAATATGTTTTTGACCTACAATCTGATCAAAATTTTGTGATCGGTATTTTCGATATAAAACCATATCCGACATAAAAAACCTCCGCGAGCCATTAGCTCGACCCTCCTTTTTAATTACAAATTAACGAGTGGTGTGAATTAATATTAAACTGTCATCCTGGAAAGAAATCCGCCCAGGGCGGAGCTTCTTATCCAGGATCCCCTTACCACTTAAGCATTATTAATATTTATACTCCCCTTTGTACTTTAGGGGATCCTGGATATCGAAGTGGAGCCAAGGGCGCCTTTCGGTTCCAGGATGACAATCTTAATTCATGCAACTCGTCAAATTTGTAATTAATTATTCCAGCACCTGAAAATCAATATATTTATAAATCGCCTCAATACTGGTTTGGTTGGTTGAATAGGCAAATAAATATATTCCCACCTCATCCGGATAGCCAGTCACATCAACCTGATCCAAAACCGTCCATTCCTTTTGATCACGACTATAGGCAAAAGTAGCCGATCCATTCTCACGTGTCATTCGGAGAAAAACCCGGACATCCCGATAATTATCGTGCTTATACTTTAACACTGCTCCCACTTTCTTTTCCATGACATAGACCGTGTTCGGTTGATCTTGCGGGTCCTGCAGCGAATGTGAATCGTATGAACGTGACACCCGCGCCCATTCGCCCGTAGCTTGGTTGATTAAACCCAAACCAGCGTGTTGAAAATCACTCCGCGGATCAAATTCCATTTCGACCGTTATTTCAAAATTCCGATCAGTCAAAAAATACAACGTCGGCGCCAGATCATCGCTCGACCACTGGCTTGTCCCCGCCATCGCGGTTAAAACCAATTGCTCTTTAATATAGTCAACCTGATATGAATTAGCATCTTTACCATGATTGTCAAACTGCCAAAAATCATCAATCTCACCATCTCGAAAATCCTCGGCAAAATCCTGGCGCACAATTATTCCATCATTTGACTCCACCAGACAAAGGCAATCAGCGCTGTTCTCACAATCAGCATTACGACAAAAACCATTAAAACAATGCCCACTCTGACACTGCGAGTTATCAGTACACCCCTGATTACAAGCTAACAACTCCGGCGCTTTTGGAGTAAAAAATAAATAATATATTAACCAGCCAATTCCGACCACTACCAAAATACCAATCACAATTGTCACATATTTTCTCATACATCCATCATAACAAATAAATTGATAATCAATAATTACAAATTAGAAATTGGAAATTGAATTAGTCATATATCATTTATTTTAATTATATGGCTAGCCATAAAACTAACCATTATTAGACAAATCTACATTAACACCACCGGCCATACATTTGCTGCCATTAATTAAAATAAATGATATATGACTAATTCAATTTCCAATTTCTAATTTGTAATTATTGATTATCAATTTGACGTAATATTTTTCACCCGACCCACTTTTTTGGCCAAACTAACCACTTCACGATTGGCTCTAATCTCCACTTCATCATCGAGCTCCGCTAATTGATAATCACCATATCTTCTGGCAAATGCCTTCTCTAATAACCAGTCGGCCAACCAAGGATTTTTGGGAAGCAAACTACCATGCAAATAACTACCCACCGCATTTTCAAATACTATCCCCTCAGTTTTATCTTCACCGTTATTGCCGTCTCCCACCACTACCCGTCCCAACGGTTTGACCACTTGCCAATTGGCGTAAGTACGTCCGCTATGATTTTCAAAACCCACCAACAATTTTTCCGGCCCAAACAGATCTGACTCCACCACCACATTGCCAATAAATCTCTCTTTACCCGCCACTGTATAGGCATCAAACAGGCCAATACCTTCAATACGATTACCATCACGAGTCTGATAATATTTAGCCAGCAATTGTAAACCTCCACAAACAGACAATATGACCGCTTTTTTATGCAACACCTGATTTTTTATTTTGTCACCGATTTTTAATAAATCTTTGGCTACTTCCAATTGCTGAAAATCCTGTCCGCCACCAAAGAAAAACAAATCCACATCATCAAATAATGCCGCGTCCCCAACGTTATATTCCATCAATACCACATCTTTACCTCGCCACCAGGCTCTATGTTGTAAACAAATAATATTGCCCCGATCACCATAGATATTCATTGACCGGCTGTACAAAAAACATATTTTAATAAAATCATTTTTCACCACTTAATCCTCCCAAAAACCGGTTACCAAACCTCTTTTTTGTAATTCTGCTCGAAATTCCAACATACCAGTATAGGTGGCCATCACAAAAATAGGCTCACTCCCCTCCGACTGGATAACTCCTTCCACTAGTTTTTGATAATCCGGCTCCACCCCCGCCCGCCGGATATCAATATTGGCATATTTGATCCGCAACATCATGTCCCAAGCTCTAATTCCTGCCAAGCCAATCCAACCTATTCGGCCCGCCAGTTTTTCAAAATCAACATCCCAAATCCAAGACACATCCCGCCCATCAGCATAATTATCATTCAAAATAAAAATTAAACTAATCGGATTTTCGCTCACCAAAATAGTTCGTAATAACTCATTAAAACCCGAAGGATTTTTGGATAACATCAGATACAATTCTTTTTTAGCAATTAAAATCTTTTCAAAACGGCCAAAAGCCGGCTTAACCTGTTGTAAAATATCTGCGATCAAATCAATTTCCACCTCAAAATAATCAACCGCCATGACCGCCGCTAGAACATTGTAGACATTGTAAAAACCAGGCAATATTGTCTGCAATTGTTGCCTACCCCATTTTTTTGACTCCACCTCTAACTCCGCCCCGAGAATCCCCTTGGGTTCCATTCTCACCAATGATAAATCCAATTGGGGTCGAGTAAACCCACAACTCACGCAGAGATAATCACCCAAATGTGACAGATAGACCTGGCTGTATTTTAAATCACCCCCACATTGGACACATTTATTAACATCAACCGCAAAATTTAATTTTTGTTCCCCTTTAATCTTCATGCCAAAATAAACCACCTCTACCCCCTCCGGTACAGCCGATGCCAAAGAATTCACCAGAGGATCATCGGCATTCAAAACCACCCGGCTACCCGCCAACATATCGCTCACCGATCTCTTGACAATATCTCGCAAAGTGATTAGTTCACCGTAACGATCCAACTGATCTCGAAAAAAATTCGTTACCACCAATTCACGACACCCCACCTTACCCAGAATATTTATTAAATCAGCCTCATCCACTTCCAAAACCGCCACATCCAAATTGGCCCGACCCTGCCAATCAACATATTCCAAATAGCTGGCCACCAAACCCCTTTCCAAATTAGAACCGGAACGATTACTAATAACCACATAACCATGACGATCTAAAATAGCCGAAATAATTCTCGCGGTCGAAGTTTTACCGTTGGTACCCGTTACTACCACCGATCCATGTTTCAGATTGTTTGATAAATTACGTAATACATTTGGATCAATTCTAGACATCATCAAACCCGGCAAAGTCGTTCCGCCTCTTCCCAAAAACAATAGTACTGCCCGCACTATTTTACCGAGCCATATGGCCAATAAATACCTCATGGCTATATTTTAACAATATATAAAATAATTAGAAATTAGAAATTAGGAATAACAGATGACAAATGACGAATTGCAAAAATTAATACCAAAACTTCTTTATATATCTATTTTCTATTGAATAACCTGTGTGAGCCCTGATCAATAGTACCGACCATCTAGGGCGAGTTTTATTCAATAGAAAATAGATATATAAAGAAGTTTTGGTATTAATTTTTGCAATTCGTCATTTGTCATTCATAATTATTAAAAAAAGAAACAATATATGTTTCTTTTTTTAATAACTTAACAATTTTTTCTTTAGACCACCGACTCAATCGTGTAAACAAAATTACCAGAAGGCGCTCGGACTGACACATCATCACTCGCTTTTTTATTCAGCAGAGCACGCCCCAGTGGTGAATTTTCAGAAATATAACCATTGGCTGGATCAGCTTCCAACGAAGTAACAATGGTATATTCTTTGTTAACCGCGCCGTATCTAACCTTAACTGTCGACCCCAAACCAACCACTTGGCCCGCGCTCCTTTTATAACCAATATTAAATAATTTCCTTAGCTCATCAACTCGTTTTTGCCAATACAATACTTCCATTCTCGCTTCCGCATACTCCGCCGTTTCCAATACCGCCTTGCCCATCTCCAGTAATTCAGTCAATTTTCGACGCGCTTCATTATTTTTTTCCATCGCGAGCTGCAAACGATCAGCAATCCGCCCCACATTTTTTTGTTTTGTTTTTCCTTTTTGAATAAACTTGATAGTACTCATTGAACACCTCCTATATAAATAGTCTTCTATCCTTAGAATAGAAGACTAATATTAAAAAAGGGGGAAAGTTAAATTAAAGACTTTTAATCTTGCACCACAATTGGCAATACCACTGTAAAAACAGATCCTTCCTTCAACTTACTTTTCACCTTGATATAACCGCGATGCGCCTCCGCTGTCCATTTACATATCGACAATCCCAGACCTGATCCACCCTTGGCACGATTGCGGGTTTTGTCAATTCGGTAAAAACGCTCAAAAATATCCTCTAATTGATCAGGTGGAATGCCAGCACCATTGTCAGCCACTTTAATCACCAAATTCTCTGCATGTTTTAGGGACTGATAAATATTAATATTTATCTGGCCATTTTTCTGACTAAATTTAATGGCATTTTCAATCAAATTCCACAACAAAGCAGCAATTCGATACTTATCACCCCAAACCAACAATTTCTCTACCGGCTCAATTATTATTTTCCTCTTCCGGCCAGCTATAACATTAATTTTACTTTGCATACCCTCCAAAATATCGGTTACATAAAACCTAGAATAATTCAGTTTTATTTCTCCCCCCTCCATTTTAGCCAAAGTCATTAGATCGCCCACCAGCGATGACATTCTTTTCGCTTCACTCTCCACCAGATGCAAAACACTGATCAATTCATCGTATTTAATATAACGATCTTGCATCGCCACCTCCACATTGCCTAAAATGACCGTAATCGGCGTTCTTAACTCATGCGAAACATCCGCCAGAAAATCCCGTTGCCGAGCTAACAATTTGGTCAACTTGTTGTGAGTAACTTCCAACTTCCGATACGATGCCTCAATTTTTTCTTCCAATAAAGCACTGGAAGTAACATCATCAAAAGCGCAAACCACACCATTAACTTCCCGATCTTGATCCAGTAAAGGGTTAATCCGCACGTTAACAAACATGGCTCCCCGTCCCGAAGCCAAATTCAATTTATATCGATCCACCTGATATGGCTTTAAACTCCTTAACACCCACCCCGACCACTCACTAAAAATCTGCACCTCCGGAAAAACATCTTCCAATCTCATCCCCCGTATTTGATCAATCTGGCGATCAAAAATATTTTCGACCCGACTATTGACTGATCTGATCAATAAATCTCGATCCAAAGTAATAATTGCAGTCGGAATTGTTTCCAATATCTTTTTATTCAAAATACTAATCTGACGATAATCGGTTTCTAAACGTAAAGTTTCTGAAATATCCGTAATCAGGCCAATTGACATAATATTGTACTGATTATTATCAGGTTTTGAAACCAATAACATCACCGGCAAATAAGTACCATCTTTCCGACGTATACGCAACTGATACTTGGAGACACCGTTGGATATTATTTCATTTTTAATTATTTTCTGATTATCCACCACCGTCAAATCATCTTCATGACACCAATATGTCCAATGTTTACCCAAAATTTCTTCCGGTTCATACCCTGCCAATTCATAAAATTTTTTATTGGCATATTCCAATCTTCCTTGTTCATCAATCACCGTGGCTCCCTCCAACATGGCATCAACCACATATCTCACAAAAACATTAGTCCGGTAGGCCGACAAAAAATATTTATGATCAAGCGAAGCGCTTTCTACCAACACCACATAGCCAATTAATTTATCTTGCCGATCAAGATAAGGAAATACATAAATATCGATATGGCTATATTCTCCCGGGCGATAATTATGCTTAACGTTCTTTTTTTTCTGAACAAGTTTTGTTTTATTTACTTGATCAAAAAGACCGTCCAGTAAACTTATTTCAATACCTCGAGCAACACTGATAAATTCATGATCAATAAAATATTCTTTACTCATCTTCGAGGTTCGAATCATCATTTCATTCAAATACTTTATCTTTCGATCCAAATCCAAAATAAAAATGCCCGACGAAATCAAGTCAAGCAATTCGCTACAAGGTAAATTATCAACATCTAAACTATCACCTCGGAATTCAATTTTTTCTATTCCACGCATTATTTATCGCTAATCTTATAACCTACTCCTCGAATAGTCCGGATATACTTTTTTTTATAACCGTCATCCACCTTACGACGTAAATACCGAATATAGACATCAATTGTATTGGTAAAACTATCAAAATCATAATCCCAGACATGTTCGGCAATCATCGTTCTGGTTAAAACTTGATTTGAATTTCGCATCATATATTCCAATAATCCGTACTCTTTACGACTTAGATCAATATTTTCTCCCTCGCGTTTAACCTCTCGACTGGAGGGATCTAATTCCAATTCACCAACTTTTATCACCGTCGTTTTGGCTGAGTCACCGCTACGTAATAACGATCTAACCCTAGCCAACAACTCTTTGAAAGCAAATGGCTTAACCAAATAGTCATCCGCTCCCGCGTCCAATCCTTTTACTTTATCATCAATACTATCCTTGGCGGTCAACATTATCACCGGCGTTACCATCCCCTCTTCCCTGATCCGGCGACATAATTCCACGCCATCCATCCCGGGCAACATTAAATCCAATATAATCAAATCAAGACTATCATCTTTGGCTTTTTGATATCCAACATCACCATTGTAGGCAATATCGACCGCATAACCTTCATATTGAAGTCCCTTACGAATAAAACTGGTAATTCTTTTTTCATCTTCAACCACTAATATTTTCATACATTTATAAAATAAAAAAATAAAAGATGGAAGCCATCTTTAATTATCAATTAAGATTAAAGAATAATTAAAGTATGATTAGGGAAACTTCCTACTTTGATTATACAACATAATCGCCCCAAAAATAACAAATATTAGACTAACCACCATCGTTGCCCCAAAAGACAAATTATCACCCATAAAATCTTTATATAACCAATCAATCAACAACCGCCCAACTCCATAAATTATCAATACTAACCACAACAATCTCCCCCTCATTATTGACTGATAGTAAAAATTAAGTGTTAACACAAACAAGAAAAAATCCAACAAGACATAGTACATCGACAATGGATGCCGCATACTTCCCATCACCCAGATCGACCAAAACAAATCGGCCACTTTCCCAATATGATCATTTATTAAAAAACAACCTACCCTGGCCATCATTAGTACCAAACACATCGCCGGCACGGTCGCGTCAATAAAATCAATCTGCTGACCGGACTTAATATACCAGCGTCGATAAAACCAGATAAAACAAATACCAAAAATAAAAGCTCCATATGAAGCCATCCCCCCCTGCCAAAGCCAGAATATACTTAACCAGTCATTACTATACAATGACCAATTCAAACCGACATGAATCAATCTCGCCCCTACCAGAGAAAAGAAAATAAAACCCAACACCAGCCAGGAAGTATCAATTTTAATCTTTCGCCACAGCAAATTATAATCAAACAACCACCAACCCAGTATTGATCCGACAGCCAACATCAGCCCCCACACCTGAATCTGTAATCCGCCAATCGACAATGTTTGAATTGATTGATACCACATAAGACTAAATTAATATAAATATTAATAGCTTTTTCTTAAGTACCGCCACGGGGAATCGAACCCCGATTACCAGATTGAGAATCTGACGTCCTAACCGTTAGACGATGGCGGCATCCTTGAAACTTGAGACTTATTTCAATAATATCTTCTTGATCTTCAATGAAAAATCAACTGCTGCTTTGTACTCCCGCTGCCAGACATTACGACCAAAAATAACTCCATCTATACCGCATTTTACCGCCAAACTGGCGTGATGCAAAGCCGTTGTCTCACTCACTTGATCGCCGCCCGACAAAAGTGTTCCCAATTTGCCAGCCGTGTTGATTACCTTTTGTAACATTTCGGCCTCCGAAAGACCCTTCAACTCATTATATTTTTCGAAACAACTGTCTTTTTGGTAACCATCTTTAGGAAAAACCGGTAAGTTAAATTTAACCACGTCGGCTCCCAACTCCATGGCTACTCGCACCGCATAATCAATTGCCGCCAAACTATTTTTGCCACCATACTCATCAATCTCTTTTCCCCTTGGATAAGCCCAAACTATCACCGGTAAATCAAATCGAAAGGCAGCCTGTCTGATCTGGCGGAACTGGATAAAATCATCATCTTGGTCACTTGATCCAACATACAATGTATACCCAATCGCCATGGCCCCCAAAGCCGCCGCTTCTTCCACGGTGGCATCGGCCGGCGAAAACGGCCCGGAATCATTGGGAATACAAGTCTTACCGTTAATCTTTAATACGAGAGGAACAGATTTTTTATACTCCGGCATTTGCCAATATTTCCGAGCTAAACCAATTTGCATAGCTATCGCCGAGAAACCAACTTCTTTGGCTAAACGCAATTGGTACTCTGGATCTCCACAGGCTGGATTTTCTAAAAAATCGCTCGGTCCATGCTCCAGTCCTTGGTCAATCGGTAAAATAAAAAAACGACCCGACGGCAACATTATTCTTTTAAAATTACGTCTTTTGGCCACCGAAAAATCCGGGTGTTTAACATCGAATCGATGTGTCCGACCCTTTTTCAAAGAACCTCTTACCTTTTGAAGAAGACTGCTCATATTGACCCTCATTTGATTTAAATAAACACTACAAAACAGTTAGAAAAGTAATAATTGATAAAGCAAAAGTCACGGCGACCAATGCCAAAACTAATTTTTTGTTCATGTTCAATCCTCCCAATATTATTATCTAGGTATATATTAGCATAAATAATAAGGATCAAGTTTCAAGAATCAAGTAAATATACTTGTCACTTGATACTTGATCCTTGAAACTTGATCCTTTATTTACTATCCACACTGTGAGTAACCACAATCATGACAAACCGCACAGCCCCCTTCTTGCTCCATCACCCCGCCGCACTCAATACAAGTTTCATACATTGGTGTATTAGCCAAATCGTCATCCGTGACTATTGGCTGTTTAACATGATCATGACTATCAAACTCCAAATCCAAGGGTGGGCGTAAATAAATCTCCAACGCCTTGGCAATCGCATCCGGTGATGACAAAACACGATTGGGCCCAAAGCCAATTGGTCGGCCCCCACGGATACCTTTAAGTTGTTTAATGATTTGATTTGGTTCTAACCCAGAACGCAAACAGAGTGATATCAGCCGACCAATCGCCTCAGTTTGCGCCGCGGAAAAACCTCCCGATTTCCCCATGGTGGCAAATAATTCAAATGGATTACCCTCTTCATCCTGATTTATCGTCACAAATAATCGACCTTCACCAGTTTCAATTTTAATGGTTTTTCCCGTCATCACCTGTGGCCTTTCTTTAGGAATAATAATTGACTTGTCCAACCTCTCCAAATCCAAAACTCCCAGTTCGCCATTTTTCTTCTGCAAATTTTTTGTCCCAGCAATATTTAATACTTGTTTATCTCGACAACCATCCCGATAAATAGTCACTCCCTTGCAACCTAAATCATAGGCCAATTTATATACTTGTCGAACATCTTCTTTACTGGCGCTATGACTAAAATTAACCGTCTTCGATACCCCGCTATCGACATGTTTCTGAAAAGCCGCCTGAATTTTGACATGCCATTCCGGGGCAATATCGTGCGAAGTGACAAATACGCGCCTGATATCCTCCGGTACCTCCAACATCTCCTGGATACTACCTTTTTGGGCAATCTTTTCCATTAAACCCGCCGAATAGAACCCCCGTTCCTTGGCAATTTTTTCAAACAAAGGATTAACATCGGTCATTGGCTGGCCATCCAACACATTTTCCCGCACAAATGAAATGGCGAACAATGGTTCAATCCCACTGCTGCAACCCGAAATAATGCTAGTTTGCCCCGTCGGCGCCACGGTCGTGATGGCCGCATTACGACAAAGCTCTTCACCTCTTTGCTTAAAAATACTGCGCTCAAAGGCCGGAAAAGCCCCTCTTTTGACAGCCAACTCCCGTGACATTTTCCATGCCTCACTGTGAATAAATCCCATCACCTCATCAGCCAGGCGCACCGCGTCGTTGGAATTATAGGGGACGGACAGTTTAATCAACATTTCCGCGAAACCCATCACTCCCAATCCTATTCGCCGTAGTTGCATTGACACCACTTCAATTTGAGGCAAAGGATACCGATTGGCATCCACCACATTATCTAAAAATCTAACCGCGATTCGAACCGTCCGCCGTAATTTATCATAATCAACATGAGAGTTACCATTGTCTTGCGCCACCATTTTGGACAAATTAATCGAACCCAGATTACATGAACCATATGGCTCCAA
>JBAZOB010000007.1:0-50569 GCA_041648895.1 Patescibacteria group bacterium | reverse complement strand
GAATTAACAGAACGAATAAAAAAAATCGGCCATATCACCCGCAGTGTTTATTATATTTACCATAACGAAGATCGCCTGGGATATTTTGATATTCTCCACAAAAAATATTTCTATGGCCAATCCGCCAAATATTATTTTTCCAAACAAGCTGAAAATAAAAAAGATAATCGCGTCCAATCCAATATTACTCTTCGCCAAAAAATCGCCAATGTTATCAATAACCCCGTCGTCTTACTCACTTCTTTTTTATTACCAAACAAACAACTGTCCACTAAATCCGCCAAAACCACCAAATTTATTCGATCATCCTACATCAAAAAATGGCGATTATTCTTCGATAATCCTCCCGTTTCTTTGGCTTTTATTTTTTTACGTACCACCGAATTATCGGCGATGGGTTTTGGTTATTTATTTAGCCTATTCAAAAAAGAGCCCCAAGAGGCGGTTAGCCATAAATAAAATCAATGCGTCAAATTTTTGCTAAAATAAAAAACCTTGTTCAAAATCCCCGCTATTCATCCTGGGTGGTTTTTTTTATTTATTTTATTCTCGCCATTATTGTCATTCGTAGTGTCTTATTTACTGGCCAAACCATTGGTCTGCGCCATGACTGGTCGATTCCAGAAAATAGCCAGGGAATTGTTAATTGGGTTAAAGAAGCACTTTATCCCTGGTCGGAAGAAAGAGGTGGGATGAGTATTGCCTATTGGTCGGATATTGTCTTACGTTTCACGATTGGTCTGTTTGGTTACCTTGGTCTAGGCGGAGCGTTCCTATCCAATTTTATTATCATTTTTTCAATAGTATTGGCTGGTTTGGGGTCATACATTTTTCTTCGCCAAATTACTAAAAGTAATTTATTGGCATCATTTATTGGCTCAATAGTTTATGTTTTTAATCCACTGTTTTTCAATAAAATCATTTCCGGTCACACCTACTATCTAATCGCTTACGCTCTTTCGCCCTGGTTTTTATATTTTTTTAGCCAAACTTTTTCGATTACTTCCATCAAAAATAAGCCATATTGGATATCAATTATTATGGCTTCTTTATTATTCGCTCTATGTGGCGCTCAAACTCAATTCGTAATTCTATTATTAATTTTTTGTTTCATATTGTTTTACATTCAAAAACTCAATTGGCACCGTTTTATTATCAATTTAATCATTATTAGTATATCCACTTTGTTAATCCATCTTTCTTGGCTGCTAACTTTTTTCTTAAGTTCAATCTATTACCAAAATCCCATTAGTATTACGCCCTCGACTTTTTCCTGGTTTGTCTATAATTCCAGTCAGCTTTATCAATCATTCTTTTTAGTGGGTGGAGCCACCGACTATCTGTCGCGAACCTTAGAACAATATTATGTATTTACCCCCTGGTTGGCGGCGGCTGGTTTATTACTAATTATTGTCATTTTTCATTTATTAACCTCGGCAAAAAATAGTGTCTATCAAAAATATTTCTTCTTTTTTCTAGTTTTTATTCTTATCTTATCCATTTCGCGTTTGGTGCCGGAATTATCTTTTCTTATTTTTAAAAAATCAATTCTATTCAACATATTTAGAGAAGTTTATCACGCGGCCTGGCTGGTCGCCATTACCTTTTCCATTCTAGTGTGTTTGGCGGTTGAAAAATTATTTCTATTACCAAATAAAATAATCAAAATTCTGACGGCTACTTCACTACTAATTTTTGTTAGCCCGTTTTTTATTGATGGTCGGCTATTAAATAATTTACAAACTTTCCAGCTTGACCATGATTATCTAGCCGAAATTGATAATAATCATCGCCTATTATATCTGCCTTCCCTTCAGCCCCTACTGGCTGATAATCTGTTATACTCCGGTTTTGACCCCAATATCTACTTTTCTGACCCGCCCTCACTTAGCCAAATTAGTTCTTACGGTTCGCTTTCGGATCGTTTTAACACCTTTTTTCAATCCCAATTATATTTTAATTCAAAGGCTGTTGCTCCTGTCCTGCAACAATATTTACAATTATTTGATATTACCGATATTATTTACCGTCCCCATACCAAGTCAGATTTAGTTAAATATACCCTGCTTTCTGAATATCCGACCAAAATAATGGACTTTCAAAATTCAACTCTAGTCAAAACACTAAATTATTATACCGATAAGCTGGTCAATCAAACCGACAACTGGTTACACTATCAATTCGATCCCACCGCCAAAATAATCAATGCCCCCACCTGTCTTACTTCCGGTGCTTGGCAAAACCTCAATCAAATATTTACTCTGTCGGGAGCCGCCACCTGCGACGGCATATTTTTCGCCCAGGATACCAACTATCAAGATGTTCAAACCGACAATATCATCATTGCCAATAATAATTACCTTGACTATCTATTAAAAAACCCCGCTAACACCGTAATTGAACCAGGGCTATGGGCGGATCAAACCATGGATCCAAAAGAAAACTGGGTAAGTGCAGCTAACATTTGGTGGTATAATCCATATTTTGCCAGTTATGCCAAAATGTTAGCTTTTACTTCTAGTGTAAACGCCGAACTAAATATTGATTTGTCATCGATTGATACTGGCTCTTATCAAATATTAGTTGAATCATTCCCGCAACCAGCCGGCGACAAAATCCAGTTGGTGTATCATGACTGGCAACAAACCATTGATAACTATTCCCAAAACCAAGGATTTGTTTGGCAAGATCTTGGATTAATAACTATCCAAGATAACTCCGAAAAACTAACCATTACTAATTTAGGTGGCTCCAATGCCATTGGTCAAATAATGCTTATTCCAGCCGATGATTATGAAAATCAAATTAGCGATTTTAATCAATATCTAACTGAAAAAAACAAAATTATTCTCCTCGATCCCCACGAAATTAGCCAACCCACTTCCTTAACTTTTAAACTTAATGACCAAGCCAAATTCTATGCTAACTTTCCGGAATACTCTTCCTATGAATTTGAGCAAAATCCTGATCAAATATCTGTTCAGGCCAAGTTCACTGGTCCCGCCAGCCAAGATGAATATGCCACGATTATTTATTCCACCAAACAATTTAATCTTCGTCACACCCCAATTTTATCCATCTACTCCACCCTCGAAAACTCAGGCGTTCAATTTTGGGAAATGGGATTAGAACTCGATAATAACAATGATGGTCAAACCGATACCTTTGCCTGGGGTCGATTAAAAAACGGGCAAAACTTGGTTAATTTATACGATTTTATCAGTGCCGCCAATAGTAAAATTAGTCCTGATAATATCACTATTATTGCTATCCGTTTTCAACCACACAAAGAATACAATATTGATATGAATCAGTTGGCCAACAAAACGTATTCTTTTCAATTAAGTGACGCCAGTTTTTATTCTTTATCCAACGAAATTATCCGCCCCGCCCGCACTACCAATGATATAGATATAAATAATCTTCTCGCTCACCCCTCCCATACCCTAGATTTTGTCAATGTGACCAATCTATACAACGATTTTCCCGATACCTCTCATGAGATAGATATTTCTCCTTATCGCCTTAAATTGGATTCAACTTTTAGTGATAATTCAGAGTCAAGCGAATACGCTACTATTATTATTAATACCGATATTGACCTCAATTTTTACCCCTATTTTACCGCCGATTTAGAAATCAAGAACCCCCATCTTCAATTCTATGATTTATCTTTCGGCATCGATACCAATCATGATGATCAAGTCGATAACCACCTTTGGGTTGATTCTATCCAGTATAATGCCGATCAGTTAAATAAAAGTGTTTTTTATGACCTGAAAAATCTATTACAACAAAAAACCGATTATTATCAAAATCCGCGCTTGATTCAAATAGAAATTCTACCTCACAAACAATATCCGATCGACTCTGACATTGCTCCCGTTGAATTTACCATGTCAAATTTTAATTTCTACCATGAAGCCGCCCTGCAAGCCACTCAAACTGATGCCTTACCGGCTCCTCATTATCCAATTACTATTCCCGAAACTGGTCCCTATTCCCTCTTCATTAATATAAATTCCCAGTCCAAAGGACAATTATTCGGGTCATTAAATGGCCATAACTTTCAAGTAGATGTCTCGACCGACAGCCAAAATCAATGGTATAAAGTTGGGGAATATAATTTACCAGCCGGTGAAAACAATTTAGCCCTCATTACCTATGATCAAAAATTTACCATAAACAATATTGCCCTTTTCAAAATGGATAAGACTACACCCTCCAATATTAACCAGCCAACCGATATTACCAAAATTAATCCTGCCCACTACCAAGCCAACCTGGAACTGACCCAGCCCGGGTACATTGTCTTTAGAGAGTCTTATCATCCGGCCTGGTATCTCAATCTGATTGATAAAACCACTGGGGATACTGTTGCCTCCCCAATCAGACCAACTCTAATAAATGGCTGGCAACAAGCTTACTACATCAATAATCCTGGTAGTTACCAGTTGGATTTTCAATATTCACTCACCCCGGTTTATCGTGTTTCATTAGTTATCTCGTTAGTTTTTGTCATCTCGATGATGATTACTTTATTAACATTATCATTTCTCAAAAGATAAAAATGAAAAAAAGTGACCCCCAAATCTTGTTCATTATCAATGGTCCGATCAATATCAATAACTCGATTACTATTTCCGGTGGTGATATTCGGTTATTTGAAATCATCAAGCATCTGACCGGATATCAGATAGAAATTCTCACTACTCCTAATGGGAAAAAACTACTCCAAAAATTTTCTGTCCCCCATAAAAAAATACACATTATTGATTATATTCTCACTAACACCATTTATTCCCATCTGCTAATTTTTCTTAAGTCTTTTTTTCAATTACCCTCCAGCCTAAATAATTTTCAAGGAATAACCTATAGCTCCTGTGAACATTTGTATGATGTTCTGCCGGCCTTAAAATTAAAATTATTCAATCACTGCCCATGGTATGCCGTTTACCACAATGTTTATGATTACCCCTGGAAAGAAAAAAGAGGTAATACCCCGTTAATTCGTCGCTACATCTATTGGCTCAACCGCTGGTTTTCCGGAATAATTATCAAAACATTCGCCAATAAAATATTGGCCGTTTCCCAAAATACCAAGAAAAGATTAATTGCCATCAAAAAAATTAATCCCGAGAAAATTAAAGCTGTCGCTTGTGGTGTTGATTTGCCGTATATCAATCAGATCAATAAAAAATACCAATCTGAAGCCGGCCGTCAATATGATGCTGCCTATTTAGGACGTCTTGATCACGCCAAAGGTATTATTGATTTAATTCAAATTTGGCAACATGTTTGTCAGCAATTACCCCAGGCCAAATTATTGATTATTGGTTCAGGCAGCTCTGAATTTGAGCAGATAATAATGTCCCTAATCAAAAAATACAATCTTATCAAAAATATTAATTTTGTTGGCACCATCTATCAACCAGCCAAAAAATATCGCTTATTAAACTCCGCCAAGCTATTTGTCTTTCCCTCCCATCAGGAAAATTGGGGTATTGCCATTGGCGAAGCGATGGCGACTAAACTGCCAGTTCTGGCCTATGACCTGGCCAAAATAAAGCCAATCTGGAAAAACGGTGTCCAATGGATTTCTTTTGCTAATACAACCACATTTGCCCAGCAAATTATCCGTTATTTGTCGGACAAAAAGCTGCGTCAACAACTAATCAGGCGTTCTAGTCAATTAATAAAAAATTATAACTGGTCCGATATCGCTCGAAATGAGATTGTTAAATCTATGTCTGGTAATAATAAACAATCATAATGCCCATGTTGACTTTATTTTAGTAATATATTACCTTATGAGTAGCTTGTTATAAGTATTTTCGTAATATTAAAATTTACATATATAGGTTTTTTTATTTTTAAAATATCTTGGAGAAAGTATATGAGTATCTGGCAAAAGTGTTTTTATTGTCTATTCGTTATCAGCCTAATCCTGGCCCCCCTGTCCAATGTCACCGTTACTAAAGCTGATTATCAAACTAGTTTTGTGTATGAAGAATCAGCTTTTATGACCGATCCCGACGCTGGTCACATCGAATATTATTCCGGTAATAACGGTTTCGCGGCAATGCATGCCGAACCGGACGATAATAATGAGGGCTTTATGCTCTATGGGCCATATACCACCGATCAATTACCGGGTAAAAGATATCGAGTTACTTATTTTGCTCGATTATTGAACCCGAGTACTGCCAAGGCCTTTCAAATTAATATCAATGAATTGGGCTATGGCGTGATTGCCCACTGGGATATCTATGGTGATGATTTCGATAACGTTAATGATGATTTTCAACAATTCAGTCTTGATTTTACTAAACAAGATGACAGCCCGATGGAGTATCGGGCTTGGTATTATGACCAAGCCATTGTTGAAATCGACAAAGTGACTGTGACTGAAATACCCAATACGGATTCTGTTATTTATGAATCTGAAAATCTACGCCGCAATATTGGTTCTCGTGTAGATGACGCCACTGCTTCCAATGGTAAAGCCGTTAAAGCTCTTGCCAGTGAAGGTAGTGACTTTATGCAATTTGGTCCCTACACCGTTGATCAAGAAATCAATAATACCTATAAAGCCACTTTCAAATTAAAAGTTAGTGACAATACTTCTGCCAGCACAGTCGCCCGCATTGACGCCGCCAATTTTCTCGGAGGGGGGGAATGGAGTTTCAAAAAAATTAACGGCACCGATTTTGCTGCACCTAATACTTGGCAAGATTTTACCCTAATCTTCAATCGTGTTAATGAAGGGTCAATGGAATATCGAATCTTAACTTATGGTTTGGCCGATATTACTGCTGATTACGTTCTAGTTGAAAAATATACTCAATCAACAACTGGATATGAAAGTGAACTGTTGTTTTCTGACTTTGGTGCCTCAACCGTTTCTGATCCTTTAGCTTCTGGTGGTTTAGCCCGACAAGCCACCGCCGCCCAAATTGGCGCTTTGCAATATGGCCCTTACACTGTCGATCAAGCTCCCGGTTCCAATTATCAAGCTATCTTCCGCATGAGCGTTTCTGATCATACTCAGGCCGTTCCCATCGCCCGTATTGAAGCCTTAAATTCCGGCGGTAATGGCACCTGGAAATATAAGACAATCTATGCCAATGATTTTTCTGCTGCTAATAAATATGAAGACATGGGTATAGATTTCACCCGCACTGATCAAGGTAGTATGGAATATCGAGTATTCAGTCTGGGCAATGCCAACGGTATTAGCTTTCGGGTTGATAAAGTAGATGTATACAAGAAAAATAATACTGACTGGACCTATGAAGCGGAAAATCTATTTGGCTCCACTGGCAATATTGCCTTAGATGTTAGTGCTTCTGGTAATAAGGCGCGCGAAGCAACCCAAGCATCAAACAATCAAGGCTATGTCGTCTATGGTCCCTACACCGACGATCAACCAATCAATCAAGCCTATACTGCTACCTTCACTCTTAAAACTCGAAATAATTCATCAACCTCACCGATAGCCAAAATTGAAGTCTACAATCCTGGTGGTGAAGGGGTCTGGGTCCAAAAAAATATTTTAGGTACCGATTTTACCAGCAATAACACCTATCAAAATTTTGATATTAATTTTACTAGATTAGCTGGTGGCACTATTGAATATCGAGTTTGGTTCTATGACGTTGCCGATATTCTCGTCGATAAAGTAGTGGTCGCTCCATTTACTGCCACTCAAGTTATTTATGAAGCGGAAAATATGTTATTAAAAAGCGGAGTAGGTAATGTTGTCAGTGACGCTGCCGCTTCCAACGGTCAAGCTGTCACCGCGGCCGGCCACAACGCTATCTGTGATACTTTCCCTGGTTATTGTCACGTTGTCTACGGTCCATATTCAGTTGAGCAAGCCCCCGGCAATTATCAAGTAACCTTCCGAGTTAAAAAACAAGGCCAGCAACAAATAAATTTGCCTTTAGCCAGAGTGGAAATTGTTAATCAAAACGGTACCGGTGAATATGTTTTTAAAGATTTAACCAACGGCGATTTTAATTCAAACAACTACACCGACATTACCCTCAATTTCTATCGCAGCGGCCAAGGCACCATGGAATATCGAGTCTATACTTATAACGTCACCGATATCACCGTCGACAAAATTACCGTCGACAAAATCTAAATCATTCTGAAAAATCATAAAAAAAGAACCGGTTTATTCCGGTTCTTTTTTTAATATAAATATAATATTCCTTTTATCGGGCGGAAAAATCCCACCCTACAATATCGATTTCTGATAGCACTCTTCACAATAAATAATTTCTGACCGCTCCGGCGCGTACGTCGTCTCAAATTCATTGTTGCACTGTTCATCATGCCCATGCCCATCTTCCCGACACATACACTGCCGGTGCCACAATTTTCTGGGGTTTAGCTTCCCGAGTCTCTGAATATGCCGTTGGTCCGGATGCTGACGTGGAATCTGAATACCTCGCTCAATATAAGCAGCTAATTCCTGAGGCAATATTCGATATGGTTTACCAGTTACCTCGCACTTTAAAATTCCTTTTTTGCATTCTTCAATCTCGGCTTCTGCATTAGGATTTTGCGTAGGATCATATTCTTTTATGTCCTTTGGCTCATAAAATGGACCATTATATTGAATACCATAATCAATATCCTGCCATTTGAACCGATTATTAATTGCCACCTCTTTAGTAATTGGATAATATTCCATGGCCACTGTTTCGTTGTAACCAAAAGGGGAGATATCCAAGGGGAAAAACTGCCCCCACTCGCCGCTCTGCTGCATATGTTCGATGATTCTTGGCATCAGCTTTTCGTATTCTTCTTTGGTATATTGTTTGTTTAAAATGCAGTACTGCTTTCTTATTAAACCAGCACAGCCAAATAAATTAGAACTATTAAAGGAAGTAAAGCAGTAAATGCTATCGGGCGATTCAGCTAAATGAGAAGAACAAACGCTCCGTGATGATTTAATAGATGATGCTATATTATAATTTAATTCTGTCCAGGCATTTGATGAACAATCCCAACAATCTTTTCCGCCCGCAATATTAAGATACTTACTATTTTCTGATTGCCAGACTAAATTTGAATCTTTCACATTCTTACAGTCCTGCAGCATATCCCCAGTGCAATTTTCGCAATTCTTTAACTTGGCAAAACGCCGCGGGTATCTCAAAGAATGTTTATAATAATCATTTTTCGCTTTTTCTATCCCGTCCGACGAAATCATATATTCTCGCACTCGTTTCTCATGTTCTTCTTTTCCCAGTTTTTCATTGAAAAAATAATATTCCTGATGATGTAGATTAACTGATCCAAAGCAATTTTTACAGCCAACCAGATTATATCCAAAATGACAATCAAAGCAGTCTTCACAATTTATTAAATAGCTGCAAGAGTTGCTCTTCCAAGTGTCGATGCATTCATACAAACGTTCACTGTTCCACACCCAGTAATTATCAATATTATTTTTCCCCCAGATCGAATAGGTATTATAATAACAATTCTCATTATAGTGGCCTCCAAAGCAAAGGTAACAATTCTTGTCATCTGTTTCCTGGTTTACATAATCACTATTTTCATTATTGGAGCCAAATAAATTAATCAGTTTGGTATCATGCAATAACTCATCAAACTGCTCAAAAAAAGTTCGACTAAAATCAAATTCCCGACCCTGATCAATTGCGTCCCATTTATCTGACCAAAAACATTTGGCGCAACAAACCATATAATCCTTATCGGGCGAATATATTGATACTATTTCTGACTGACAAAGATGACATTTTCTTTTGTATAATTTATTTTCATTCCGCCAGCCAATTCTTCTCTGTTCCCGGCAATCCGGACAAATTTCCGGTACTGGAATTGGATATTTTTTGCCACCAAACTCCAGCGCCACCTTCTGATAAAAAACCAGATCCTCATCCGCCACCGCAAAATCAGCATTACATTGTTTACAAATTTTATTTTCCATTTTATCGGTTGTTTAAACGAGTTAAGATTATTTATTATTTAACAATTTTCCCCCGCGCGTAGAGACATTGCATGCAACGTCTCTACCATTGATTTCAAATCAATTATACCAAAAAAGACGTCAGTCTAAAGACCTGACGTCTTTTTGACAAAATAACGTTATACCTTATTAATAATTACATTATCCACCACCACATCCGTCACGTCATAAAACCACACCCGATATTCCATGGTCCCATTGGCCGTTCTGGTAAAGGGTAAACAAAATTCCTGCCATTCATTGGTTCCCAAAAACTCCCCGCCCGCAATATCACGATCAATTTCCAGGCCTGTACCGCCAGAATTATAGGCATTGATTCTCATTACTGGGGCCGAAGAAGAATTATCATTAACCTTTAAATAAAAACAAGCCTGATAATTTCCACTTGATTGATCCTGGGTATATGGACCATAAACCATCCACCCTTGGCTATGATCGTTAGTCAAAGCCTGCACCGCTTTATTAGCCGTGGCGGTCACATCACCCACAATTTGACCAGTGGCTTGAAACATATTTTCCGCTTCATATTGCATCTCGTCTTGTTTGATCACCAAAATATTATCAACAGTGATTGTTCCCGCACCAGAATAAAAAACCCGATATTCCAGTAAACCAGCGTCCTGACGACTAAAATATAGATTAAATGCTTGATAAGTGTCATTGCCGGCAAAATCAGTTCCCTTCAAATCAAGATATTTATATTCATCAGTGCCAAAAATATTATTGATATCGAATTTAATAACTTCATTCGTGATCGTATTGTCATTTATCTTGCCGATTACTTTAATTTTGTAATCGCCGGCGGCCAAATCCTGGTATGGTCCGAAAACCATATGGTTAATCGCGTCGCTCCCACCAGCCTGCCAGGCCCCATTATTGGAATATGTATCGTCGCTCACCAATTGTCCTGTATTATGATTTAAATCTTCTCCCTCATAGATCAGTCGATCAACTTTAGTAATCATTACATTGTCAAAATCAATATCGACTGCATCATAAAACCAGACTCGATATTCCATGTTCCCTTCATTGGTACGAGTAAACCACAGTGAAAAATTCTGCCACTGCCCCGCCGTGGCGAAATCTGTTCCTTTGATATCTTTGGTCGCCCATACCCCGCCCCCATCCTGATTCCTGGCATCAATTTGAACAATGTTATTTGTTGTGACATTGTCCGCTGTTCGCAGCCGGAAACTGGCTTGATATAATCCCGGTTCTTGATCAGCGGTATATGGTCCGTAAAACATATATCCAGTCGAATCATTCGTTACCTTTGCCTGCCAGTAAGTTCCGTTACTAGAAGAACTATCATTACCCTCGCTGCCCACGGCATTATAGTAATCATTTCCCTCATATATCCAATCGGATCCTGGGTTGGGCAATGTTTCTTCTTTAAAATCAATACTACAATCATCTGTATCAGCATTAATTGGTGCTCTTCCTAAAGAGCTGCCGCTACTTACTCCCGGATGAGAAACAATGTTGGAATAAATTCCTGATTCATAAACGATTGCCTCCACCACCTCATCACTAGCATTGAGTAATAATACCTCATCGCCATTATTGGTTAAACTTAGCGAGCCGCTCGCCCAAGATGAATATTTAACCATGTCTTTTGTCTCTGAAAAGTCACTCTCATCGTCATCAGTGTTAGTTATTTCATAATCAGGATATTTACCATACAATTCATAAAATCCATTCGCACTTTTAGCAATAACTGCCGTCGTTTGAGCATCGATAAATGTTCCATCTGGAAATTGATACATCCCCTCACTGCCAGATTGTGTTTCCTCGTCACCAATTTTGTAATTACTAATCTCAATTTGATTGTCAGTCGGATTATATATCTCCAGCCATTCTTCATCAGCATCACTACCAGCAGTATCGTAGTATATCTCGGAAATTAACAGGTGATCAGCCGCACTAGCTCGGGCCTCCCCCAGATCCAGCACCCCCCAAATCGCCACCAGCACAATCACCATCAGCCCAAAAATAAATAAAATATTCTTTCTCATCTTTTTTCCTCCCGATTAATAAATAAAAAAAAGATAATTTGTTTTTACAAATTATCTTTACTATAAATAACCAACTATTATGCGGCCTTAAATAATATATTTATTTTTGATTAATAAATACCGAAAAAACCACTTCTAAACGAAAAATTACGAATTAACGAGTTGTGTGAATTAATAACTTAATTGGCCTTCATCTGTCATCCCCGCCTTGAGCGGGGATCTCATATGTAATGCGTTTATTACAGTCTTGTTGATGAGATCCCCGCTCAAGGCGGGGATGACAAAAAAAGAGATTAATTCACACAACTCGTTAATTCGTAATTCGTCATTTTTCTACCGACTGGCCAACCACAATATTGACCCCGACAAAACTATCGCTCCAATAATTATTAAAATAAAAATTATCCAAGCAATATACAGCCACTGCGGATTCTCATCGGTAGTGTCCCTGATTACACCTTTCAGGTTTTGAAAATCATTAAATAAATAACTTCGATAAATCAATTTCCAACCTTTATTGAACGCATTGATACACAAGCTTATAATCACTGAAACAATGATAATAATTATATTTGCCACTACCGTTACATTGTCATTATTAATAAAGCTACTAATTATTGTTACGACAAGATTGGCTGCCTCTTCCACTAAACTAAATCCCATGGCGATTCCAATTACAATCAATACCATAATGGCCACTCGCCCAAAAACCTCCCACCAATTACCCCGAACATATTTTTTACTCAACATCAGAGCCGCCACCCCACTAGCCTCACGACGCATAACGATAAATTCGACAAATGAAAACCAGATGGCCACAATCACCCCGGGCACGATAAATAGTATCAATCCTCCTAATACCGTTAATTCTTTTGCCACCACCGTCCAAAAATAGGTGGATAATTTGGGCCAACTTCGTTTAAACGCCTCAATTACCCCAAATTTTTCTTCATAAAAAGTGGCAATTTCCGCGTAAGCCGCTTCCGACCAAATGGCAAAGACAAATAACCAAATTAGAACCATAAATACAAAGATCATAAATATCACAAAAATCCACGTCGCCACATCTTTATCACCCGAACCAATATCAACAATATTGCTTCCCGCCAAGGCGCTAATAATCAACGCCACTACTGCCAGTACCAAAATTGACGCCAAAAATATGCCGATTTTAAATAATTCCAACCGGATAAAAGTAATAAACTTTTCTCCAAAACGCTTAAAAGAGCCGGAAATTAATTCATCCAGCCCGATTAATTTTTTTGGCTCTACTTTGTCCTCAATCGCTTTTTCTTCCATAAAATTTATGATTATATATATTACGCTTCTATTAACTCATAAAAATATTAGAATGTAAAAAAAGAATAATTACCTACGACAAATTACATGAGTTTAGAAATAAATGTTAATTTTAAAATCTTGTAATTTATCATTGGTAACTATTCTTTTTAAATAAAATTGAAGGCCGCGGCTGGCACCCTCACTTTAAAAAATGTGGTGGCTCGCGGCCTCAATGACCTCTTCGTAGCATCCTTAACTCTTAAACGAGTTAGAAGCTAGGGATTGCTATATGAAGAGCATAAGCCCTTTTTTACCTGCAATCGAAAAGAGACCATTCTTACCGTCCTCCCGGCCACCACAGTGCCTATCAAAGATTATTAAGTAATAATATGTATTAATTGTCAAGGTAATGACTTTCAATACTCCATAATAATCTCTAAATAGCACTGTCGTGTCCCGTTAAGTAAATAACCAGGTGTGCAGGCACCTTTCACCGAACAGTAAGAAAGTTCTAAAAACTAAAGTTTTGTTTTTGTTTTTTTCTTAATCTCGTCTATATCCTCAAAATATTAGGATGACTCGTCTTAAGAAGATGCCTTGTATCAATTTAATCAAGACATTCTTTAGTTTTTAGAGTTTCTTACTGTTAAGCAGTGAAATAAATTGTTAAGGAGGAAGTTTGGTTAAAATTTTATTTTTTATTTTATTTAACCTTTATTTTTGTTTTCATTTAAATATACCAAAGCAATCAAAATATGTCAATAATTACCTCTAAAAATATATCTGATAAATTGATGACAATATGCATCAATAATATCATTAAGAATTAATATAGATTTCTTATCAATCCCACTTTTCCACAGATCAACAATGAATAATTCCTAATTCCTAATACCTAATTTGTAATTATTCATTGTTGACTACCATAAATACTCTTGCTAAAATAAAAACAATTGTCACATCTTGCAATAAAATCATTTACATAATCAAAAAAACTTGCCTCAAGAAAGTTACATTAGCAAGTAAATAAATTAATTAATAAACCTCTTGTATGCGTACTTTTCACCGAAAAGTACCCCAAGTAATGAGGAGTTATTTTTATGGCTAAAAAAATTAATCCTCCTGGTCCTGCTGATGTAGAGAGAAAATATTTTGGTCGTGAGCGTAGTTGGGTCAATCTGCCCGACCTTAATACCATGCAAACATCTTCTTACAACTGGTTTTTCCAGGAAGGATTGCGTGAATTATTCGACGAAATTTCTCCCATTGATGATTTCACTGGCAAAACTCTGTCGCTACAATTTGGCGATTATTATCTTGATGAGCCAAAACACGATGAATATATTTGCCGGGAAAGAAATTTTACTTTTAAATCTTCTCTCCGCTGTCAGGTTTCGCTGATCAATAAAGAAACGGGCGAAATTAAAGAACAAGAAGTGTTTATGGGCGACTTCCCCCTCATGACCAATTCCGGCAGCTTCATTATCAACGGCATTGAAAGAGTGGTGGTTTCCCAAATCATCCGTTCGCCAGGCGTGTTGTTTACTTCGGAAAGAATAGCGGGCAATGAATACTACGGCGCCAAGGTTATCCCTGATCGAGGAGCCTGGCTGGAAATTGAAACTAATAATAAAAATATCATCTACGTCAAGATCGATCGTAAACGCAAAATACCGATTACAACTTTATTAAGAGCCTTTGGTCTGGCTGAAGATGAAGACATCTACAACGCTTTTACAGATGTTAATAATGACGAAAATCGTGATTACATCAAGGCGACATTGGCCAAAGATCCGGCTGACAATCGAGCCGAAGGCCTTTTGGAAGTTTACAAAAGAATCAGACCGGGCGATCTAGCCACTGTCGAAAATGCCCAATCTCTGATCGAAGACATGTTCTTCAATTTCCGTCGTTATGATTTTGGTAAAGTTGGGCGCTATAAGTTAAATAAGCGATTAGGACTATCTGCCTCCAATGATAAAAAACACCGTACTATCAGTGTTGATGACTTGGTTGCAATAGTTAAAGAAGTAATTAAATTAAATAATATCGATGGGCCAGCCGATGACATTGATAACCTTAAAAACCGCCGCATTCGTTCTGTCGGTGAATTAGCTCAAAAAGCCCTCCGTGTTGGTTTACTACGCATGGAAAGAATTGTTAAAGATCGCATGAGCGTTTCCGACATCAATACCGTTACACCTTCAGCTTTAATCAACGTCCGACCTCTCACCGCCGCCCTCCAAGAATTCTTTGCCAGCTCTCAATTCTCGCATTTCATGGATCAAACCAATCCCTTAGCTGAACTTGAAAACAAACGCCGTATAACCGCCATGGGTCCAGGTGGACTTTCTCGCGAAAGAGCCGGTTTTGAAGTGCGCGATGTACATCATTCACACTATGGGCGACTTTGCCCCATTCAAACTCCTGAAGGTTCAAATATCGGTTTGGTCAATCATTTAGCCTGTTTTGCTTCCATCAATGAATATGGTTTTATTGTTACTCCCTATCATCCCGTTTTTAAAGAAGTGAAAAATGAAGTCAAGCTATTAACCGGCCATATTTTACGTGCCGATGTGCTTGATCCAAAAAACAAAAAGAAAGTAGCCAGTGCCGGCGATAAAATTACCAAAGAATTAGCCGGCAAATTAGCCAAATTATCACTCGAAAAAATTCTGGTTAGACCGCAAGTACAAACTGATGTCGTTTATCTTGATGCTCAGGAAGAAGAAAATTTTGTCATTGCCCAAGCTGATATCGAACTGGATAAAGAAAATTATTTTACTGATGAATTAATTGCTGCTCGGGCCAAAGGCGAACCCGACTATGTACCCCAAGAAAACATTGATTATATCAGTGTTTCTCCCAAACAAATATTCTCGGTTGCCACCGGTCTGATCCCCTTCGTCGAAAATGATGAAGGCACACGCGCGTCCATGGGTTCAAATATGTTGCGACAAGCCGTCAGCTTAGTTAACCCTCAGTCGCCGATTGTTGGTACCGGCATGGAGGAACAAGCCGCTCTTGATTCTGGCGAAATTATTGTGGCCGAAGATGATGGGGAAGTTATTTCATCAAACGGCAATGAATTATCGGTGCGCTATAAAAAAAGTGGACCACAAAATTACCATTTACGTAAATTTATCAAATCCAACCAGGGCACGTGTATCAATCAAAGATCGGTCGTCGATAAAGGTCATAAGTTTAAAAAAGGCGAACTGCTGGCCGACGGTACGGCGACTGAAAATGGCGAATTAGCGCTCGGCCAAAACATCGTCGTGGCCTTTATGCCCTGGAGTGGTTATAACTTTCAAGATGCGGTTATTATCTCAGAGCGGTTAGTTCATGACGACCGGTATTCTTCCATACATATCGAAAATCACCTGGTTGAAGTCAGAGAAACTAAACTTGGTCCGGAAATCATTACTCGTGATATTCCCAATGTCGGTGAAGAAGCCCTCAAAAATCTAGATGCTGAAGGCATTATTCGCCTGGGAGCCGAAGTAACCACCGGTGACATTCTCGTCGGCAAAATTACCCCCAAAGGCGAAACTGAGCTGACCGCCGAAGAAAAACTATTGCGGGCTATTTTTGGAGAAAAAGCCCGTGATGTCAAAGACACCTCATTGCGATTACCTCATGGTGAAAGAGGCAAGGTAGTCAACATTAAAATATTTTCCCGCGACAAAGGTGATGAATTATCTACCGGCGTAATCAAGGCGATTGAAGTCAGTGTGGCCCAGCTACGTAAAGTACAAGTCGGTGATAAAATGGCCGGTCGCCACGGTAATAAGGGTGTTATTTCTCGTATTTTACCAGCGGAAGATATGCCATATTTGCCCGATGGTACGCCCGTTGACATTATTCTTAATCCACTCGGTGTAATATCACGTATCAATCTTGGTCAAGTCTTAGAAACACATCTTGGCTGGGCGGCCGAAAAACTTGGTTATAAAGTCGCTTGCCCAGTATTTGAAGGGGCAACCTGGAAAGAAATTCAAGCGGAACTCAAGAAAGCCAAATTACCAGAAACCGGAAAAATTAAACTCTGCGATGGCCGCACCGGAGATCCTTTTGATAACGAGGTCACCGTGGGTTATGCTTACATGATGAAATTACACCATTTAGTTGAAGATAAAATGCACGCTCGTTCGATTGGACCTTACTCCATGATTACTCAACAACCACTTGGTGGTAAAGCCCAATTTGGCGGCCAGAGATTTGGTGAAATGGAGGTGTGGGCCCTGCAGGCCTATGGTGCCGCTCATACTCTACAGGAAATGATCACCATTAAATCTGACGACGTGGTCGGACGTTCCAAAGCCTATGAATCGATTATCAAAGGTGAAGACATCAAAAAACCCACTACCCCGGAATCATTTAATGTTTTGCGCCGTGAATTGCAAGGTTTAGGGTTAAAGATAGACTTAATTGACACCGATCCCCGGCCCAAAGAAGAATAAACCTTGGCGTTTGAGGATTAATCAACTAAACATTTAAAATATTATTTCCATTTATCAACCTCACCATGGCCGAACCAAAAAAAGCTTCCAAAAAAAATCATACCCCACTCAATTTTGATCGGATTAAAATTTCCATCGCCTCTCCCGACGACATTTTGCAGTGGTCGCACGGAGAAGTTCTTAAACCTGAGACCATCAACTATCGCACTCAAAAACCAGAAAAAGATGGTCTTTTTGCTGAAAATATTTTTGGCCCCAGTAAGGATTGGGAATGTTATTGCGGTAAATACAAAAAAATACGCTATAAAGGAGTAGTTTGTGATAAATGCGGCGTTGAAGTCACTCGTTCCATTGTCCGCCGCCAACGCATGGGTCATATTTCTTTAGCCGTACCAGTTACCCATATTTGGTTTCTCCGTGGTTCACCCAGCGTTATTGGCTTACTCCTCGGCTTGACCAGTCGTAACTTAGAAAAAGTTATTTATTTTGCCGCCTATATTATCACTGAAGTCAACGAAGAAATCAGAAAAAATATTCTGGAACGATTAAATACCGAATTTGATCAATATAAAAAACAAATCAAAAAAGAACTCAATAAGAAATTAAGCGAATTGAATCAAAACCAGACCTCCGCCCTCACGCAAGCGGATAAATCGCAGCAAAAAGATATCGAAGAACACTACGAACGAGAAATTGCGAAAGCCAAGCAACAGAGCGCCAGCAAACACGAAAACTTAAAAAATACTTTTAATAAAGCCATGGAAGAGGTGGGCAAACTCGCCTCCCACCAAATTATCTCCGAAAAGAAATATCGTACCCTATCCCTTCGTTATGGGCAGATTATTCGCGCCGGTATTGGCGCGGAAGCTATCAATGAATTGCTTTCTAAAATCGACTTGGCCGAATTTATGATCAAAATCAAAGATGAGCTAAAAACCGCGGCCACGCAACGACGACGAAAATTATTAAAAAAACTACGTCTAGTTAAAAATCTCATCCAAGCCAACATTCATTCCGAATGGATGATTGTTAAAGAATTGCCTGTTATCCCACCTGATCTGCGCCCCATGGTTCAATTGGACGGTGGCCGTTTTGCTTCCTCGGACTTGAATGATCTTTATCGTCGCGTTATCAATCGCAATAATCGGTTGAAAAAATTAATTGATTTGGGCGCTCCGGAAATCATTTGTCGCAATGAAAAAAGAATGTTACAAGAAGCGGTTGATGCTCTCATCGATAACACCCCGCGTCGCGGTAAAAGTGCCGTTTTGACCAGCAACCGTCGCAAATACAAATCCTTATCGGATATGCTCAAGGGAAAACAAGGCCGATTCCGCCAAAATTTACTTGGTAAAAGAGTTGATTACTCCGGTCGTTCAGTTATCGTCGTTGGTCCTAATCTGAATCTCAATCAATGTGGCTTACCAAAAAAAATCGCTCTCGAATTATACAAACCATATATCATCCATGGTTTAATTACCAAAGGCTATGCACACAACATTAAAAATGCCGGTAAAATTATTGAACGCAAAGATCCAGAAGTATGGGATATTCTCGAAGAAGCGGTTACCAATTCATATGTTCTTTTAAATCGCGCTCCGACCCTCCACCGTCTGGGTATTCAAGCCTTCCAACCAGTGTTGATTGAAGGTAAGGCCATTCAAATTCCACCGTTGGTCTGTGAAGCGTACAATGCCGACTTTGACGGTGACCAAATGGCAGTTCACTTGCCATTATCCAAAGCCGCTCAAAAAGAATCGGCCCAGTTAATGAACGCTAGTAAAAACATTCTCAAGCCCGCCGATGGCGAGCCGATCACCTCACCATCACAGGATATGATTCTAGGTTGTTACTATCTAACTGTCGAAATTACTGGTCGTCAAGGTGAAGGGAAAATTTTTACTGATTTCAATGAAGCAATGATTGCTTATTCTCAAAACGTGCTAGATCTACATGCTCCCATCAAAATCGATTTGAACGGCCAAATACTTGCCACCACCATCGGCCGAGTCATTTTTAATTCCATTATCCCCAACGAATTAGGCTATTATAACCAAACCTTCGTCAAAAACGATCTCGAAAATATTATCAAAAAATGTTTTGAAGTCTGCGGCGTTGAAACTACCGCCAAATTCGTTGATGACATTATGAACATGGGCTTTGATTACGCCACTCGCTCCGGTATTACTTTTTCGGTCAATGATATCAATATCCCCACCGAAAAAGCCGGGATTATTGATCAAACTGAAGCCATTATCAATCAGTCTCTTGATCAATATTATCAAGGTTTGATCAGTAAAAATGAGCATAAACAAAAGCTTGTTGATGAATGGCTCAATTCGATCAGCAAACTCAATAATATTATCAAAGAGCACATGACACCGGAAAATCCATTACATTCATGCGTTCTTTCCAAAGCCCGCGGTAATATTTCTCAGTTTGGTCAAATGGCTGGTCTTAAAGGGCTTGTTTCTAATCCGTCCGGTGAAATTATTGAATTGCCGATCAAATCAAATTTTGCCGAAGGATTATCCGAACTTGAATATTTCATTTCCACTCATGGTTCCAGAAAAGGTAAAACTGATACCGCTCTCAAAACTGCTGATGCTGGTTATTTAACTCGTCGTCTGGTTGATGTGGCCCAAGATATTATCACCACTACCGACGACTGCGGTACTGAACACGGTATGACTTTTTATCGCGCTGAAATTGGTGATGATAAAGAAGAATTTACCAAAAAAATTATCGGTCGTTTTCCTCTCCACGATATCAAAGATCTCAAAACTAAAAAAATTATTGTCCAGGCCGATACTTTGATCAACCAAGACATTGCCGATATTATCGCCTCCAATGATCAAATCCAGGAAATTACTGTTCGTTCTGCCCTGTATTGTCAATGTATTTGGGGAATTTGCTGCCGATGTTATGGCACTGATCTGGCTACCGGTCACCTTATTAAAATGGGTGAAGCGGTCGGTATCGTGGCCGCCCAATCAATTGGTGAACCTGGCACCCAACTTTCCATGCGTACCTTCCATACTGGTGGTGTCGCGGTCGTGGCTGATATTACCCAGGGTTTGCCCCGCGTCGAAGAGTTATTTGAAGCTCGCACCCCCCACAGCGCCGCTATTTTAACTGATATTTCCGGCCGGATATCCATCCATGAAAAAGAAAAAAACCTAGTTATTACCATTACTTCCAATGAAGTACCTCATGAAGAGTATGATTTACCCGAGGACGCTATTATTAAAGTTAAATCTGGTGAAAAAATAACCGATAATCAGATTCTGGCCGTCCTATCTGATCAAACCGAAGTCAGGACTGTCTTCCGCGGCATTGTCAATATCCGTAAAAACAAAATTACCATTAAGCATCCTGGTAAAATAACTAAAGATTTCCCCATCCCCTCTCATTTACCAATTACTGTCAATGAAGGTGATAAGGTTGAAAGAGGAGATGCCTTGACGGAAGGACATTTGAATCTATCGGAATTACTCAAATATAAAGATGATTTAGCGGTCAAAAAATATTTAATTAAAGGTATTCAACAAACTTACATGTATGTTGGTTCAGTTATCCATGACAAACACCTAGAAGTTATTGTTCGACAAATGTTTTCCAAAGTCCGTATTACCGATCCGGCTGATTCGAGTTTTCTCCATCGTGAAATTATTGATCGCACCAAACTGCAGAGAGTTAATGAGCATCTGGTTAAAGAAGGTAAAAAAACCGCCAAATATGAAGACATTATTATGGGCATTACCAAAGTATCCTTAAAAACAGATAGCTTTTTGTCCGCCGCTTCATTTCAGGAAACCACTGGCGTACTTCTCAATGCCGCCATCCAGGGTAAAACAGATTATCTTCGTGGCTTAAAAGAAAATACTATCATTGGTAAATTAATCCCGACGGGGACCGGTTTTTCTCCTGAAAGATACGATAAAATTATGAAAGCTATCGCCAAAGACAATGTCTAAGCCATGGTTTGACTTATATCTATCGTCTATGCTAAATTTATAAAGCGTATTCAATAATATCCCTATGCCAACCATTAATCAGTTAATTAAGAAAAAAAGTTCTCGACGCCAAAAAGCTAAAAAATCCAAATCGCCCGCCATGCAATTTGGGCACAATTCGCTCAAAGGACGCAAAACTTATTATCAAAGCCCTTTCAAACGTGGAGTCTGTCTAAAAGTGCACACCATGACTCCCAAAAAACCTAACTCGGCGTTACGTAAAGTAGCCCGTGTCCGTCTTTCCAATGGCATGGAAGTGACTGCCTATATTCCTGGCGAAGGCCATAATTTACAAGAACACTCGGTGGTTTTACTCCGTGGCGGCCGCGTCAAAGACTTGCCTGGTGTTCGCTATCATATTGTTCGAGGTAAATTAGATACCGCCGGTGTCGGCGAACGACGTCAATCACGCAGCAAATATGGTACCAAAAAACCAAAATCATCATAATTCCTAATTTTTTTATAATATGTCACGACGAAAAAGAGTATTTACTAAAAATAGACCAGCTGATGACAAATATCAAAGCGCGCTTATCGGCAGAATGATTCACATGATCATGCTTAATGGCAAAAAATCAGTCGCCCAAAGACTTATTTATCAGTCTCTTGAAGAATTAGAGAAAAAATCAAATAAACCCGCTCTCGAAGCTTTGGAGCAAGCCATCAAAAATGTCTCTCCGGTTTTAGAATTAAAGGCCCGTCGGATTGGTGGTGCTAATTATCAGGTACCAATTGAAGTAAAATCTGATCGAGCAGTGACTTTATCCCTGCGTTGGCTTATCGACGCCGCTCGTGGCAAATCTGGCAAATCATTTGATAAATTACTGGCTGGTGAATTACTTGACGCTCTCAATATGACTGGTGCCGCTATTAAAAAACGTGAAGATACGCATCGTATGGCTGAGGCTAATAAAGCCTTTGCCTATTTGGCACGCTATTAAATTGAATAATAAAATTTAGCATCTTATTTTTTTAAAGTTTCAAGTTTCAAGGGTCTTGAAACTTGAAACTTTTTTAATTTCACTATTAATTATTAACTATTAACATAAAATGAGGGAATTTCCATTAGAAAAAGTTCGCAATATTGGCACTATTGCTCATATTGACGCTGGCAAAACAACCGTCACTGAAGGCATTCTTTATATTACCGGTCGTATTCATAAAATCGGTGAAGTTCATGAAGGGGAAACTCAAATGGACTGGATGGAACAAGAAAAAGAAAGAGGCATTACCATCACTTCCGCCGCCACCAGTTGCACCTGGAAAAGTTTTCGTATCAACATTATTGATACCCCTGGTCACGTTGATTTTACCGCCGAAGTTGAGCGTTCTCTTCGTGTTCTCGACGGTGCTGTCGTTATTTTTGATGGCAAAATGGGAGTTGAACCGCAGTCAGAAACTGTCTGGCGTCAGGCCGACAAATACCATGTGCCTCGTCTTTGTTTTATTAACAAAATTAATCAAACAGGTGGAGATTTTTACTCCTCGCTTAATTCAATTCGTGAGCGTCTCAACAGTAATTCCTACCCCATTCAACTACCCATCGGCTTTGAAAAAGATATCTGTGGTGTGGTTGACATTGTGGCCATGAAAGCATACACCTACAAAGACTATAACGATAAGGAATTACAAGTCGGAGAAATTCCCGCCGATATGATGGATAAAGTCAAACAATATCGCGCTGAACTGATGGAAAAAGCTGTTGAAGCCGATGATGAATTAATGGAAAAATATCTGGAGAGTGGTGAACTTAGCGTCGAAGAATTTAAACGAGCTATTCGTCGCAGTGTTATCAAGGGTGATTTCTACCCAGTTATGGGTGGCGATGGTCGCGGCGTTATTGTGCAAACTGTGCTAGATGCCATCACCGATTACCTGCCCAGCCCCAAGGACGTTCCAGCTGTCGAAGCCGAAATTCCCGATTCCGACGAAAAAATAATGATGACTCCCAACGATGAAGATAAATTTGCGGCTCTGGCTTTTAAAATTGCCACTGATCCTTTTGTTGGGCGTCTTATTTTTGTTCGTGTTTACACCGGCATTCTAAAGTCGGGCAGCTATGTGATCAACAGTAGCACTGGACGTAAAGAAAGAATTGGTCGTATTGTTCGCATGCACGCCAATAACCGCGAAGAAGTTGATATGATTTATTCCGGTGATATCGCCGCGGTCGTCGGTCTCAAAGAAACTACCACCGGTGATACACTCTGCGATGAAAGTCGACCATTATTACTGGAAAATATTACCTTTCCCGAACCAGTAATTCGGGTGGCAATTGAGCCCAAAACTAAAGCCGATCAAGAAAAATTAGGCATTGCTTTATCAAAGTTGGCTGGGGAAGATCCAACCCTGCAAGTTTACACTGACGAAGAAACACTCCAAACGATAATCGCCGGCATGGGCGAACTTCATTTGGAAATCATTGTTGATCGTCTTAAGCGAGAATTCAAAGTTGAAGCCAATGTTGGCGCTCCCCAAGTTGCTTTTCGTGAGACTATCCGTGAAACTGTTGAACAAGAAGGTAAATTTATCCGCCAATCCGGCGGACGGGGACAATATGGTCATGTCTTTATCCGCCTAGAACCATTACCAACCGGTAGTGGATTTGAATTTGAAAATAAAGTAGTCGGCGGTAATGTACCACGAGAGTATATACCGGCCGTTGAAAAAGGCATCGCGGAAGCTTGTACTAGAGGCGTTATTGCTGGATATCCGGTAGTGGATCTTAAAGCCTCATTATTTGACGGCTCATATCATGATGTTGACTCTTCGGAAATGGCCTTTAAAATAGCCGGATCTATGGCCCTACAACAAGGTGTCAGAGCGGCTAAACCCGTATTATTAGAACCAATCATGTCGGTTGAAGTAGTAGTGCCGGAAGAATTTATGGGTGATATCATGGGTGACCTAAATTCCAAACGTGGCCAAATCGAATCAATGACCGACCGTTCACAAGCCAAAGTCGTTATTGCCAAAGTACCATTAGCTGAAATGTTTGGTTATGCCACTTCCCTGCGATCCATGAGTCAAGGACGCGCCTATTTCAGCATGCAACCATCACACTACGAAGAAGTACCTAAAAATATCGCTGAAAATATTATTTCTTCTCGAGTAGTCAACAAAGAAGAAAAATAATTCTCTTGTTCTCGGAAAATCTTCTTGGTAATATATTTATTGCTATGTTATTATTGTTGTAGTTGTCAAATTGCGGTTAATTTATTTATTATTTTTTTATCATATTATAAATTTGCATTTAGTACTATTTATGTACTTTATTGTAAAAGGAGAAATAAAAAATGGCTGAACAAAAATTTGATCGAGGCAAACCACACATCAACGTCGGTACTATTGGTCACGTTGACCACGGTAAGACAACTCTGACCGCGGCTATCACTATGGTGCTAGACAAAAAAGGTGACGGTTATGGTGCACGTGTTGAAGCGTATGACCAAATAGACAATGCGCCCGAAGAAAGAGAGCGTGGTATTACTATTGCCACCCATCACTCTGAATATTGGACACCAAAACGACACTATGCCCACGTTGATTGTCCGGGACACGCTGATTACATTAAAAACATGATTACTGGTGCCGCGCAAATGGACGGTGCTATTCTGGTTGTTTCAGCCGCGGATGGTCCCATGCCTCAAACTCGAGAGCACATTCTCTTGGCTGGTCAAGTTAACGTTCCTTTCATCATCGTCTTCCTCAATAAAATTGATATGGTTGATGATCCAGAATTAGTTGATTTGGTAGAAGTAGAAATCAGAGAATTGTTAACCAAATATGGCTTCCCGGGTGACACCACCCCCATTATCAAAGGTTCAGCTCTTAAAGCCAGTGAAAATCCTGGTGATCCAGAAGCCGCTAAACCTATTTTAGAGCTGGTTGATCAAATCGATAACTATATTCCCGAACCAAAACGTGAAATAGATAAACCATTCCTGATGCCTGTCGAAGACATTTTTACTATTGAAGGACGTGGTACTGTCGCCACCGGACGTATTGATCGCGGCAAAGTAAAAATAAATGGAGAAGTAGAAATTGTTGGTATTAAAGATACGGCCAAAACAGTTGTCACTGGAATTGAGATGTTCAATAAACAACTCGATGAAGGTCAAGCTGGTGACAACGCTGGTGTTCTACTTCGTGGCATTAAGAGAGAAGATATTGTCAGAGGCCAAGTTTTGGCCGCTCCGGGCAGCATTCAACCCCACACCGAATTTGAAGCCGAAGTATATGTTCTAACTAAAGAAGAAGGTGGACGCCACACCCCATTCTTCAAAGGATACAAACCACAATTCTACATTCGCACCACTGATGTTACTGGTGACGTTGAACTTCCTGAAGGCGCTGAAATGGTTATGCCGGGCGACACCGTAAATTTAAAAATTAAATTAATCGCCCCCATCGCGCTTGAAGATGGATCTAAATTTGCTATTCGCGAAGGTGGTCGTACGGTTGGCGCGGGAGTGGTCACCAAGATTATCTCATAGTTATAATTATTAGAAGAAATAAGCTTGCCTAAAAAACAAGCTTATTTCTTCCTCCGGATAAATATTAATGATTAATTTAAAATTTCACCCATTCGGGTACAAGAAATTTAAAATTTTAAATTAATCATTAGTAATTAGTTATTAGTAATTAACAACTTCATGTCCAAAACCGATACCGATAAACAACGCATCAGAATTAAAATTAAAGCCTACGATCATCGGGTTATTGATAATTCGGTTAAACAAATTATACAAACCGCCAGTCGTACCGGAGCAAAAATAAATGGCCCCATCCCCTTGCCGGTTGAAAAATCCAATTACACCGTTTTGCGCTCTACTTTCATCAATAAAAATGCCCGTGAGCAGTTTGAAATGAGAATACACAAAAGACTAATCGATATCATCAATCCCACTCCCAAAACCCTCGATTCCCTCATGAATCTCAGTCTCCCGGCCGGCGTAGATGTTGAAATCAAAATGTAAATTAATAAATAATTACGAATTACGAATTACGAATTACGAATATTATCAGATAATTTTTGTTTGTATCTATTTTCGATGAAATAACCCTGTGTGAGCCCCTATCAATAGTACCGACCTTCTAGGGCGAGTTTTATTTCATCGAAAATAGATACAAACAAAAATTATCTGATAATATTCGTAATTCGTAATTCGTAATTCGTAATTATTTCCAGGCGGGGCTTAACTATATACGTCCCAGCAGTACTACGTCAGTTATATTTATTGTTTAATAATCATGAAAGTTATACTAGGTAAAAAAATCGGCATCACTCAACTTATTCACGACAACGGCAAAGTTGATCCGGTGACTGTTATTTCTGCTGGTCCATGTTTTGTTACTCAGATCAAAAATGGCCGCATCAAAACTTTTCAAATCGGCTTTGAAACAGCCAAAAAGTTAAATAAGCCCCGTACTGGTCATCTCAAGGATAAAAAACTAAAACATTTACGAGAATTCAAAATTGACCAAGATAATGAGTCAATATATCAAGAGAACGCGACCATAGATTTATCAATTTTTGATCCGAAAAATAAACTAGATATTACCGGTACCTCTAAAGGTAAGGGTTTCGCCGGTGCCGTCAAAAGACATCATTTTAGTATTGGTCCAAAAAGTCATGGTTCCAAGCACCACCGTCGCGTCGGGTCAACTGGCGGTAGATTTCCCCAACGAACCACCAAAGGTCGCCGCATGCCCGGACGACTAGGCAACGACCGAACCACCATCAAAAATTTATCTATCATTCGGATTGAGGCTGACAAAAATCTACTTCTTATCAAAGGTAGTGTCCCCGGTACCAAAAACCAACTCCTTATCATCAGACAGAAATAATCATCGAATAGTAATATTAATTATTAATTATCCTTCTCCCCGTGGCTAAAGCAACCTCCAAAAACAAGGAAATGAAAGCGCCAAAAGTGGCCATTATTGATCAGCAAGGGAAAGAAACTTCAACTGTTGATATTAATCCTTTTTTCACTAGTGAAGAATTATTGACTGGATTCAACCCGACTTTTGTCCATCAAATTGTTCTGACTTATCTTGATAATCAAAGACAAGCCACTGCTAAAGTCAAAACTCGAGCCGAAGTCAGAGGTGGTGGACGTAAACCGTGGCGACAAAAAGGAACCGGTCGCGCTCGTCAAGGTTCAATCCGTTCGCCATTATGGCGCAAAGGTGGTATTACTTTTGGTCCAACCAGTCTGCAGAATTTTTCCAAAAAGCTAACCAAAAAAATGAAGAAAAAAGCCCTGCGGTTTGCTTTGTTATCCATGATTAAAAATAATAACCTGGTGATTGTTGACCAAATTGAACCATCTGATTCAACTAAAACATTCAATCAATTTCTTTCTCGCCTGCCTCTATCTGACCAAAGTATATTGATTATCGATCAAAAAAATTCTCCCCTTATTCCCTTTGCCACCAATAATAGTCACGTTAATATTACTTCCCCAGAACTTCTTAATCCTCTCGATTTATTCCGGGCTGATTGTCTTCTTTGTAGTCAAGAAATATTTCAAGTCATACTGAATCGAGTTAAACCCCCGTTTCTCGAAGCTGCCAAAAAAACAACCAAATCTAAATAATATTACCAATCCTCTTTTTAAATATAATCAATCACCATGTCCAATATTCTCATCAAACCTGTCATCACCGAGAAAAGTGTGGCCAATACCGCCAACCGTTTCTATTCCTTTTTTGTCAATCCGAAAGCCAACAAGTATTTAATCAAAAAAGCAGTCAAAGATGCCTACAAAGTTGAAGTTGAATCAGTTAGAATTGTGATTATTAAACCCAAATCTAAACGTCGCGGCCGACACACCGGTCAAACTGCTACGGCTAAAAAAGCGATTGTTAAATTGGCCCCAGACCAAAAAATTGAATTCTTCGAGAAACTTTAACAAATAATTACAAATGACGAATTCACATAACATGTAAATTGGTAATTCGTAATTATTATCTAATTTATTTTTTCCATTTAAATTATTATCCGTGGCTATCAAATCTTACAAACCAACCACTCCTGGTCGTCGACAAATGACTGTCCTTACCCGAGAAGATATCAGCAACAATAAACCAGCCAAAAAGCTGACTCAAATTTTGAAGAAAAAAGCGGGGCGTAATAATCGTGGTGTTATTACCTGCCGTCATCGCGGCGGTGGCAGCAAGCGTCAATATCGACTGGTTGATTTTAAACAAGATAAATTCGATATCCCGGCGACTGTCAAAGAAATTGAATATGATCCGAACCGCACCGCCAGTATTGCTCTGATCGTATTTGCTGATGGTGAAAAACGATACATTCTGGCCCCGATTGGTTTGAAAGTAGGTGACCAAATCATCAATGCCAATAAATGCGAATTAAAAACTGGTAATCGATTACAATTGAAAAATATTCCCACTGGTTTCAATATTTACAATGTTGAGTTAAAGCTTTTTAGCGGCGGTCAAATTGTTCGTTCGGCTGGCACTTCGGCCCAAATTATTGGCCGTGATGGTGACAAAATCCAAGTTAAGTTACCTTCGCAATCCGTCATCCTGGTTGATAAAAACTGTCGCGCTACTATTGGTATTGTCTCTAACCCTGATCACATTAACGTCAAGATTGGTAAAGCTGGCCGCACCCGCTGGTTGGGTCGTCGCCCCAAAGTACGAGGTAAAGCCATGAATCCTTGTGACCATCCGCACGGTGGTGGTGAAGGCGGCAGTTCGATCGGTATGAAATATCCCAAAACTCCTTGGGGGGCGCACGCCCTGGGCGTTAAAACTCGCAAAATCCGCAAATATTCCAATCAAAGAATTGTCAAAGGTCGAAAGAAGAAAAAATAGACTAGATTAATGTTTTTTATACTTTATTAACTTTATATCCTATGTCCCGATCTCTTAAAAAAGGCCCATTTTGCAATTCCAAACTTCTAAAAAAAGTTAAGAGCCTGCCCACTGGTGATAAAACTATCATCAAAACTTGGTCTCGTTCTTCCGTTATCTTCCCCGATTTTGTGGGCTTTACCATTGCTGTTCACAATGGTAAAGAACATGTGCCAGTCTATGTTACTGAAAATATGGTTGGCCATCGCCTCGGTGAATTTGCCCCCACTCGTAAATTTCGTAGTCACGGTGGTAAAATGGCCAAGGAGCAAAGTAAACCCGCTCCGGCCAAAATTATTGCCTAAATTATTTTGATCCATCACATATATTTTATTTAGTTATTTAGTAATCAAAATGCCAGAAATAATTGCCAAAACTCGTTATGCCCAGTCAACACCCCGTAAATTACGGGCGGTAGCTGTCTTGGTGAAGAAAAAACCCGCCGTTTCCTCCCTGGTTGTTTTACAACATACCCCTCAAAAAGCGGCTGAGGTCTTAGCCAAAACCATCAAATCCGCTATTTATAACGCCGTTAATAATTTTAATTTTGATAAAACCAGCTTGATTATAAAAAATATACTTATCAATGAAGGACCATCGCTTAAAAGATATCGAGCCAATGCCCGTGGTTCCGGTAGCGGCTATAAAAGAAAAACCGCCCATATCATTGTCATTCTGGAAGCTCCTCTTCCCGTTAAATCGGCGCCAGCTAAAGTAGCCAAAGTTACTAAATCAACCAGCCAGACGAAGAAGAAAGCAGTCGTCAAACCCAAAGGAACCAAAACTACCGTCTCGGTTAAGAAAAGAAAATAAGCCTTATTTTATGCTAATTACTAATTATTAATCATTTTTAATGGGCCAAAAAGTACATCCATATAGTTTTCGCATCGGAGTCATCAATGACTGGAAATCGAAATGGTTTTCACAAAAAAAATATCGCCAAAATTTCCATCAAGACCTGAAAATCAAGAAATACATTACTGAAAAAATGTCCCATGCCGCCGTGGCTGACATTACTATTGAAAGATCGGCTGGCCAAGTGACGGTCAACATTCACACCGCTCGTCCCGGTATCATTATCGGCCGCGGTGGTAATGGTGTTGATGAACTAAAAAATAAGTTAAAGATTATCATTGCTGGTCCCGAAAAACTTCAAATTAATATCATTGAAATCCGACAACCTGATACTTTTGCCTCCTTGGTAGCCCAAAATATTGCTGCCCAAATTGAGAAAAGAATTCCTTATAAAAGAGCTATCAAACAAGCTATCGATCGGGCTCTGCAAGCTCGAGTGGAGGGGATAAAAATTACCGTTAAAGGTCGTTTAAATAATGTTGATATCGCTCGCACCGAAACTTTCTCCAAGGGAAAAATACCTCTTCACACCATTCGGGCCAACATTGATTATTGTGGTTTACCAGCCTTTACGCCTACAGCCGGCAAAATTGGCGTCCGAGTTTGGATCTACAAAGGTGAAGTCTTTAATAAAGATAAAAACCGTGACCAAATTAAAGAATCAAATCCAGACAAATCCCGCCATCACAATAGACTAGACTCAAAAAAGAAACGTTGATATATTTATTAAGTATCCAGTTTTGAAGATCCTTTTTTTAATTAATCATCATGCTTTTACCAAAAAAATCAAAATATCGAAAAAGACAACGCGGCAACCTCAAGGGTATTTCCACTGCCGGGTCAAGATTAAATTTTGGTAATTACGGCCTTAAGGCAATGGATCGAGCCCATATCACCTCTCGTCAAATTGAAGCTGCTCGTCGCGCCATGACTCGCTTTGTCCAGAGAGGTGGACAAATTTGGATTCGGATATTTCCCGACGCTCCCGTGACCAAAAAACCAAATGAAGTTCGTATGGGTGGAGGCAAAGGCGCTGTTGATCATTATTGCGTTAAAGTATTACCCGGACGGATACTTTTTGAAATTGAAGGTTTGCCCCCCGCCACCGCTCGCCGGGCCTTAGAATTAGCCGCTCATAAGCTACCAATTAAAACGAAAATAGTAACCGAAGATTAATTACTCCCCATGAAAACATCTGAATTACGATCCAAAAAACCAGCTGAACTATTAAAACAATTACACGATTTATACAATAAATTACGAGATTATCGTTTCTCGGCCTCGGTTAAGAAACTAAAGAATCCCCATCTTATCAAAGCTACCCGTCATGACATTGCCCGCATCCTCACCATATTAATTGAACAAAACAACCATGAAAACTAAGACTGACAAAATTCAAAGACGTACCGAGAAAGGAGAAGTGGTCAGTGATAAAATGGATAAAACCATTATTGTTCGAGTTGACCGTTATGCCTCCCATCCGAAATACAAGAAAAGATATCGTATCACTAAAAAATATTTTGTTGATGATCCCCAAAAACAGGCCAAAATGGGTGACCAAGTCACTATTGTTGAAACCCGTCCCCTTTCCCGCCATAAACGATGGAAAATTCAGCAGATTCATTAATTTTTACCCCAAGTCGTTATTTTCTAATATGATACAACAACAAACTCGTTTAAAAGTAGCTGACAATACTGGTGCTAAAGAAATAATGTGCATCAAAGTTCTGGGCGGATCCAAACGTCGTTATGCTTCACTTGGGGATGTTATCGTCGCCTCGGTAAAAAGTGCTATTCCCGGCGGCGGAGTGGTTAAAAAGAAAGACGTCGTAAAAGCTGTTATTGTTCGCATGTGTCGCCATCTACAGCGTCCCGATGGCTCGGTGATTCGTTTTGATGAAAATGCTGCTGTTATTGTTGATAACGAAAATGAACCTCGTGGTACCAGAATATTCGGGCCAGTGGCCCGCGAATTAAGAGAAAAAGGTTTTAGTAAAATTATATCTTTAGCGCCGGAAGTATTGTAATCATGAAAAAAGTCAAAAAATTCAAAAAAGGTGATCAGGTTATTGTGGTTAAAGGTAAGGACAAAGGTAAAACCGGAATCATTCTGAAAGTAATACCTCCAGTTCATCGTGTCGTGGTGGAAGGAGTCAATGTCATGAAAAAACATGTTCGTCCCACTAAGAAAAACCTGCAAGGCGGTATTATTGATTATAATATGCATATTCCTACCGCCAACATTCGGATTGTCTGCCCCAATACTCAAAAACCGTCTCGCGTTGGCTTCAAAATCAATCGGGCGGGTAATAAAGAACGTATTGCCAAAAAAACTGGCACCAATCTTGACCAAGCTAGCAATTAATCACTGAATACTTATTTCTAATCTATTAAAATGTCTCGCTTATTTACTAAATACCAGCAAGAAATTGTCCCCAAATTGCAGAAAATACTGAAACTTTCTTCCCCCATGTCTGTTCCCCGCCTGACCAAAATCATTATCAGCTCTGGTGCCGGTGATGCCATTGAAAATCCTAAAATAATTGATAATATCAAAGAAACTTTCCGTCAAATTACCGGACAGAATCCCGTTATTACTAAATCAAAAAAAGCTATTTCCGGATTCAAACTCCGCGCCGGCCAGCCTATTGGTCTCAAAGTCACCTTGCGCGGTCAACGCATGTATGAATTTTTTGACCGATTTGTCAATGCTTCTATGAGCCGTATTCGAGATTTCCACGGTATATCGACCACCGCTTTTGACAAATCCGGTAATCTTAACATTGGTATCAAAGAACACACCATATTTCCCGAAATTAAAGCTGAAGATGTTGAAGCCGTTCATGGATTACAAATCAACATTGTTTTTAACACCAATACCCAAAATGACAATCTTCAACTTATGAAAGAATTGGGTATGCCATTTGAAAAAAAGGATAATTAACGTTATTATTTATTAGCATTATATTATGGCCAAAAAATCTCTTATCGCTAAAGCCAAACGTAAACCAAAATTTGGCACCCGGAAATATTTTCGCTGTGAATTATGTGGCCGGCCGCGAGGCTATATGCGTAAATTTGGTGTCTGCCGGATTTGCTTTCGTACCTTGGCCAATCAGGGAGAAGTACCTGGAGTAAAAAAATCTTCCTGGTAATCATTTATTTTTTTTATTTTTCTACTTACTATGACTACCGATCCTATAGCAGATCTATTAACACAAATCCGTAATGCCTTGGCTAAACAAAAGCCCAATGTCGTCGTGCCTCATTCTAAAGTAAAACAATCCCTTGTCGCCCTCCTTAAAGAGGAAGGATATCTTAGCTCCTTTTTTGTTTCTGATGACAAGTTAACTTCCAAAACCATCGATATTAAATTAAAATATCACGAGGACCAACCCGTAATTAAAAATATCCGTCGCATATCCAAACCAGGACAAAGAATATATTCTCATTACACAAAATTGCCCCGTGTTCTGGGTGGTCTAGGTATGGCCATTATCTCTACTTCGCAAGGATTGATGACCAATAAAAAAGCCAAACAGCTTCATATTGGCGGCGAAATTATCTGTGAAGTATACTAATTAAACCACGACTAATAATTAATAATTTATCAGTTCATAATTATTAATTATTCATTATTCATTATTAATTTATTATTATCCATGTCCCGTCTAGGCAAAAAACCACTTCCTATCCCCGAAAAAGTTGAGGCCAAACTTGATGGTCGCACCTTTCGACTCAAAGGGCCAAAAGGTGAATTATCTCTCGACATTCTTGCTAGTATTCAAATTGATATCAGTCAAAATGGAATTACCATTACCCGCACCAAGGATGACAAAAACTCCCGCGCCGCTCACGGCCTCACCGCTCGACTGATTAATAATATGATAATTGGTGTTACCAAAGGATATGAAAAAGAGCTGGAATTAATTGGTGTCGGTTATAAAGTCGGAATGAAAGGCAAAAATCTTGAATTGTATATTGGTTTTTCCCACCCGGTTATTTTCCCGGCTGTTCCCGGAATTGAAATCAAGGTGGAGAAAAATAATATTAAAATATCCGGCATTGAGAAACAGAAAGTCGGTGAAGTGGCTGCCAAAATTAGAGATCTCAAAAAACCCGAACCATACAAAGGCAAAGGCATCAAATATATTCATGAAAATATCCGGCGCAAAGCCGGCAAAATGGCTTCCAGTGGAGCCTAGTTATTAATTATTAATATTCCCCACTTATTAAGAGTCTAGAATTATGTTAGCCGTTAAAAAACAACAAAGACAACGTCGCCGCGCCCGAATCAAATCAAAAATCTTCACCAGTCAAGACAAACCTCGTTTATGTGTCTTTCGTTCCAATCAACACATATATTCACAGTTAATCGATGACAATCGTGGTCATACTCTCGCCAGCGCCTCTGATCATCAAGTCAAACCAACTTCTCATAAAAAATACCAAGGTAAAATCGCCAAGGCCTATGAAGTTGGTTTAGATATTGGTCAAAAAGCTATTGCTCAAAAAATTAAAAAGGTGGTTTTTGATCGTGGTGGTTTTAAGTATCACGGACGAGTCAAAGCTTTAGCTGAAGGCGCTCGTCAAGCTGGGCTAGAATTTTAATTATTTTTTCGTTAACTTATAAACTATATTCATGAGACCTAGAAGACCAATCAAAGATAAAGAATTTGCCGAAAAAGTCATCAAAATAAATCGGATCACTCGCGTCGTAAAAGGTGGTCGCCGTTTGCGCTTTCGAGCTATTGTGGCGGTTGGTGACCGACGCGGCCGGATTGGTTTTGGCATTGCTAAAGCGAATGAAGTTTCTGATGCTGTAAGTAAAGCCGTCGCCGCCGCTAAGAATAATTTAGTTACGGTTACTATCCACAAAGAAACGATACCGCATGAGATCAGTGGTAAATTTCAAGCCACCACCATTTTTATCAAACCCGCCCCGGTTGGCACGGGTATTATCGCCGGTGGTGCCGTTCGTGATATTTTAGAAATCAGTGGTATCAATAATATCGTGGCTAAAACTTTTGGCTCTCGTAATAAAGTTAATAGCACCCAAGCTACTTTTATTGCCCTACAAAATTTACGCAGTCAAGAAGAAATATACCGTGCCCGAGGTAAACAAATACCTCACTCTAAAGAGGAAAATAAATCATCTCCAGCCAACCCTCAGCCAAAAGCCACACCCGCTAAACCCCAAGTCACCGCCAAAAAAACCACCAAGAAATCAATTAAGAAAAAAACTGATTCAAAATAACCGCCAATTATTAGATTCTTATGTCTCACCCTTCACTCAAAACTAAATTAGTTAATAAATCAAAACGATCTGGTCGCGGACCAGGCTCTGGTCGCGGTCATCAATCTGGTCGGGGCCGCAAGGGTCAAAAAGCCAGAACCGGCCATAAATTCAAATCTTTTTTTGAAGGCGGTTCCATTGAACTATACCGCCGACTTCCCAAAAAAGGTGGATTCAAACGACATTGGGTCGATCAACCCGCCGTTATAAATGTGGGTGATCTAGCCCGATTCGGAATCTCGGAAGAAGTAAATTTAGCCAATCTAAAAGCTAAAAGCATGATCCCCAATCAAGCTAAATCTTTTAAAATACTCGCTCGGGGAGAATTAAAAACCGCCCTCACCATTGCCACCAATCAATATTCAGAGGCGGCCAAAAAAAAGCTAGCCGAAGCCAATTGCCAATTCGTCACCCCAGCGGCGACTAAAAAAGAAAAAATCAAGCCATAAACAATAAATGAACATTTTCAAAAAAATCTTTTCTTCTTCAGACTTACGCCAAAAAATCATTATTACCGTATTATTGTTAACCTTAACCCGTTTACTGGCTCATATACCCATACCTGGGGCCACGCTGGCTAATTTACAAGAATACTTTGGTCAAAATCAATTATTTGGCCTCTTAAATGTATTCTCCGGCGGAACAATTGAAAACTTCTCCATTATTTTGATGGGAGTTGGTCCATACATCAATGCCTCGATCATTATGCAATTATTGACTATGATCGTTCCCAGTCTAGAGAATCTTTCCAAAGAAGGTCAACAAGGTCGGGATAAAATTAATCAGTATACTCGTTATTTAACTGTGCCATTAGCTTTCTTGCAATCATATGGCACCATCGCTCTTCTTACCCAAACCGGCCGAATAACTGGTTTGACCGGTTTAACTTTGTGGATTGCCTTGATCACCGCCACCGCCGGCTGTGTTTTGATGATGTGGTTGGGTGAGTTAATTACCGAAAAAGGTATTGGCAATGGCATATCTTTGATCATCACCATTGGTATCATCGCCGGCATCCCTTCACAAATCGGCAGCAATCTGGCCCTGGCTCAAGTTGACTCCGGCAAATTATTAACTTTTATTATTTTAATTATCCTGATTGCGATCGAAGTGGCCTTGATCGTGTTTGTGAATGAATCACAGCGCAACGTTCCCGTCACCTATGCCCGGCAAGTCAGAGGCAATAAAACATATGGAGGTTCAGACACCTACCTGCCCCTGCGAGTTACCATGGCGGGCGTTATTCCGATCATCTTTGCTATCTCGATCATGGTTTTTCCCAATATTATCGCCAATTTTTTCGGCACTGCCAAAACGCAGTGGATTGCCAACGCCGCTTTAGCTATTCAAAATATTTTCCAGAATGAATTATTCTATGGCATATTTTATTTTGCCATGGTGGCTATATTCACATTCTTTTACACTGGAATTGTTTTTAATCCCGATCGAGTATCGGAAAATATGCAAAAACAAGGTGGCTTCATTCCTGGTGTTCGCCCTGGCTCCCAAACAGCCAAATATTTAAATGATGTCGTTATCCGCATTACCGTTGTGGGAGCTTTATTTCTCGGCTTTATTGCCGTGGCTCCTTTGTTGTTGCAGACCATCCTTGGCTTGTCTAATCTACTTGTTACCGGTACCGGATTGCTTATCCTGGTCAGCGTTACGATTGAAACCATAAAACAAATTAAATCAAATATTTTGATGCGTAGTTACGACGAAGACTACTAAGAATTTTAAATTTTAAATTTTAAATTTTAAAATAATTTTAAATGGATAAATTTTAAAACGAAAGACTAATCATCAATGTTTTTAAATTTATCCATTTAAAATTATTTTAAAATTTAAAATTTAAAATTTAAAATTTTTTTTATTTCTTTAACTTCCATAATGAAAAAAAGTACCATAAATAAACACAAACAACATACCATCCTTTTAACCGGTGTGCCGGGAGTTGGTAAAACCACCATTGCTGAATCCTTGGCTACCCAATTCAATATCCCCGTGGTTAATTTTGGCAGTGTTCTTTTTACCAATATTCAAAAAAAACATCTCCATATCAAACATGTTGATGATATTCGTACCCAGCTCAATTACTCTGATTATCTAAAATTACAAAAAACCACTGCCCAAGATATTGCCAAAGTTAATGGCAATAAAATTATCACTTCCCATCTTTCCATTGACACTCCGACAGGGTTTAAGCCGGGATTTCCACAAGAAATCGTCGACATTCTAAAACCATCGATTGTCTTTATTATTGAATCTCCCGTGGATGAAATAAAAAAAAGACGTCTATCTGATAAAACTGAACGTCGTCGTGGCCAAAAACTGGAAAATTGGATTGAATTTCATCAAAACTACAACCGGGCCCTGGCCGCCAATTATTCTTTTTACACCGGCAATTACACTTATCCAATCTTAAACAAGCAAGGACAACTCGAGCAGGCCTGCGACGAAGCCAACCACATTGTGGCGACAATATTGAGTTAAATCATCCATGCATCATCTTTTTCCTGACAACTCGCCTCTGCAAAATAAATATATTTCCATGCGCCAAGGGGGAGCCATTTTGCATGATATTCTTTATCAAATTAAGAAAAAATGCCATCCTGGTGTCAATGCTCTTGATCTTGATCGTCAGGCTCTAAGTTTAATAAAAGAAAATCAAGCCACCCCATCTTTCTTTGGTTTTCAAGGTTTCCCCAATAGTTTAATTGTCTGTTTAAACCAAGAAGTTGTTCACGGTATACCATATGAAAATAAAATCATTGCCGCCGGTGATCTAGTTACTCTCGATCTGGGTCTAAAATATCGGGGCTGGTGTGTCGATATGGCGATCAGCTTTGTGGTTGGCCAAACAAAAAACCAGGCCAAATACCATTTGATTGAAGCTACCCGCCAAGCCCTTGATGCCGCTATCGATATTATCAAGCCCGGTACCACCATTGGCGATATTGGTCACGTTATTGAAGCTATCGCCGACCAATATGATTTAAAAGTGATCTATGACTGCGCCGGCCACGGTGTTGGCCAAACTGTCCATGATGCCCCCACTATTCCCAACTTTGGTCAAGCCGGCCAAGGTGCGGTTCTTGAAGCGGGCATGACTCTCGCCCTGGAACCAATTTTTGCCCAGACGACTAATCATATCAAAGTACTTCCCGATCACTGGACAATTATTACCGATGATAATTCACTTGCCGCCCAATCCGAGCACACCGTCATTGTCACTCCCGATGGCTGTGAAATACTTACCCAACCATTAATTTCTACTTCCTAATTTGTCATTTATAATTTCTCCCTATGTTTGCATACCATATCCAAACATGCTAAAATCATTATTGCTATGTCGAAAAAGCACGAACAAAACAAAGATGTTGCCAAGAAAAGTAAAGAAGTGATAGAATTGGAAGGTGTAGTTGAAGAAGCCCTGTCAAATGGGATGTTCAAAGTATTACTTGAAAATGACCATTCCATTATTGCCATCATTTCTGGTAGAATGAGAATGAATTTTATTCGCATTATGCCTGGCGACAAAGTTAAAGTCGAAATGACACCCTATGATTTGTCGAAGGGTCGGATAACTTATCGATATAAATAATCAAAAAAAGTCAAGCGTCAAAATCTCTTCCGCTTATCCTTTTGACCTTTGACTTTTTACTTTTGACTTAATAAACATGAAAGTACAAGCTTCGGTTAAAACTCGCTGTGACAAATGCCGCATTATTGTTCGTCGTTCCAAGCCGGGCAAAAAAAAACTTGTCCGGGTGATTTGTCAAAACCCCCGTCATAAGCAAAGACAAGGTTAGCCTAATTATTCATTATTAATTATTAATCTATTGCCACATGGCTCGCATATCTGGCATACAAATCCCAACTGAAAAAAGAGTGAAGGTTGCCCTCACCTACATTTATGGTATTGGTCCCACTCAGAGCGCCAAAATTCTTAAAACCGCCAATATTGATCCGACCATTCGAGTCAAAAATTTAACCAACGATCAATTAGATAAAATCCGCGAGATAATTGACCAAGGCTATATGGTTGAAGGCTCCCTTCGTCAGAGCATTTCCATCAACATCAAACGCCTCAAAGAGATTGGCTCCTATCGCGGCGACAGACATATCAAAAAACTGCCGTTACGAGGACAAAGGACCCGCACCAATGCTCGCACCAAACGCGGTCGTCGTATTGCCATTGCTTCCAACAAAAAAGCCCCCACCAAAACATAATTAATTTTATTTTTAATTTTTCCTAATTATTTACCCATGGCTGATCAACCAATAGCTGACAATAAATCCACCAGCAAGAAAAAAAAGAAACGTCATGCTTCCGTCACCTCTGGCATGGCCCATGTTCAATCAACTTTCAACAATACCATTATTACTATAACCGATAGCAAAGGTAACACCTTAGCCTGGGGTTCAGCCGGGCAAGCTGGTTTTAAAGGCACCAAAAAAGGCACTCCATTTGCTGCTACTATTGCGGCCAAACAAGCCGCTCAAAAAGCCAAACAATATGGGCTCAAAGAAGTTGATGTCTATGTCCAGGGAATCGGTAGTGGCCGCGAATCCTGTATTCGAGCCATACACTCGGAAGGAATCGATATTCTTTCCATCAAAGATATCACCCCCCTACCTCATAATGGTTGCCGTCCTCGAAAACCCCGCCGAGTATAAAAATTACCAATTACCAATTACCAATTATTTCGACAAATTAAGATCATTAGATAAATAATTCGTAATTCGTAATTCGTAATTCGTAATTATTTTTTTATGTCCCTCAAACAACCATCTTGTAAACAATGTCGGCGTGAAGGTGAAAAACTTTTTCTCAAAGGTACACGTTGTCATTCACAGAAATGCGCCATCATCAGAAAAAATTATATCCCCGGACAAGGTGGCGCCTCTCGACGTAGCAAGCTCACTTCATATGGAATTCAATTGCGCGAAAAGCAAAAAGCCAAAAGAATTTATGGTATTCGCGAAAAGCAGTTTTATGGATACTATTCCGATGCCGCCAAGAAAAAGGGCGTAACTGGTTTGGTGCTTTTACAGTTTCTTGAAACTAGATTGGACAACATTGTCTACCGTCTCGGTTGGGCACCATCTCGTAAATTGGCCCGTCAATTAGTTTCTCATTCCCAAGTTCAAGTTAATGGTCAAACTATTAACATTGCTTCCTATCCATTAAAAATTGGTGACAAAATTACTGTTAAATCTAAAGCCAGAGACAACAAGTATTTCCAAAATGAAGTTAATCTGCATGATTACAAAGCACCGGTCTGGCTTAAAGCCAATCCAACCGAAATGTCCGGTGAAATAGTCGCCCTACCTTCGAAAGACGACATTGAAGCCAATATTAATGAACAATTAATTATTGAATTTTATTCTCGCTAAATTATTTGGAGGCTTACTTTGGAACAAATTGCCTTACCCGAAATAAAATGTACCCATGACGAAAAAAATCATGCAATTTTCGTAGTTGAGCCACTACAACCTGGTTATGGAGTTACAATAGGCAATTCTCTCCGTCGTACTTTATTATCTAGCTTGGAAGGAGCCGCCATTACCGCTGCCAAAATAGAGGGTGTAACTCATGAATTCTCCACCCTTCCCCATATCAAAGAAGACCTTGTTCAGATTATTCTCAACCTTAAGAAAATACGCTTCAAAATGCATACCGATGAACCGCAAACTCTCAAATTAGTGACCAAAAAAGAAGGTCTGGTTACCGCCAGCGCTTTTTCGGCCAATGCTGAAGTTGACATTATCACTCCCGATCAACCCATTGCTACTATTGATAATAAAAAAGGCAAATTAGAAATGGAAGTGACGGTAGAAAAAGGCCGGGGTTATTTACCAGTTGAACAACGGGAACATGAAAAAAAGCCAATTGGCACTATCAATATCGATGCCCTTTTTAATCCAGTCAAACAAGTCAATTTCAACGTTGAAAACACTCGCGTCGGCGGTCAAACCAACCTAGACAAATTAACCCTGGAAATAATTACTGATGGATCAATTGATGCTAAAGAAACTCTGGATTATGCCGGCCGAATTCTGGTCAATCATTTCGCCATGTTTACCCATGAAGGCATCGCCCAGTCAGCTGAGAAATCAATCCAACACAATAGTGAAGCCGCAGGGGAAAGTATTGAGGACATCAAAGTCGAAGAAATTAACTTATCTACCCGCACCCTCAACGCCCTCCTCAAAAATGATATTAAATCTATTGGTGATGTTTTCAAACATTATGAAGATTTACCCAGTTTGCCCGGCTTAGGCGCTCGCGCCGTCAATGAAATCAAAGAAGCCATTGCCAAATTAGAATCAGAATTAAAGTAATCATTGCCATGAAAAAACGTAACAAAATTAAAAAATTCGGGCGGCTCAAAGATAAAAGAGAACAAATGATTAAATCATTAGCCAACTCCTTAATTTTTTATGAAAAAATTGAGACCACCGAAACTAAAGCCAAAGTATTAAGATCATTCGTTGACCGCTTAGTTACCTATGCCAAAAAAGGCGACCTGCACAACCGCCGTTTGATTTTGCAAAAAATTGGCAATGAAATCGCCACTAAAAAATTAATGGAAGTTTATGGCCCGAAATTTAAAGACCGCCAGGGTGGGTATACTCGTCTAACCAAGACGCGCCGTCGCGCCGGTGACAACGCCCCCCTAACTTTATTAGAATTTGTTTAAATGAAAATTTCTAATTCCTAATTTGTATGAAAATAACTGACTATAAATACGATAAAAAAGCCAAACAATGGCACCTCATCGATGCCCAGGATCAAATTTTGGGCCGTTTGGCCACCAAAGTCGCTCGACTTCTCATGGGAAAAAATAAACCCCAATATACCCCACTATTTGATAGTGGTGACTATGTAGTTATTGTCAACGCTAAACAAATTAAACTATCCGGCTTTAAAGCTGAACAAAAAAAATATCATCGCCATACTGGTTATTTAGGTGGTTTGAAAACTACTACGTTCAAAGAAATGAAAATCAAGAAGCCAGCCTGGATTATTTACAACGCTGTCCGTAAAATGCTCCCCAAAAACTTAATGGGTGACAAAATGCTCAAAAAACTACGCGTTTATCCAGAAGCCGAACACCCCCACCAAGGCGCCAAATTTATTAATCAATAACTTAAAATTTTAAATTTAATATTTAAAATTTAAAATTTAAAAATGAACAAAGAAACATCCACCAAAACTGTTAATTTTAAAGGGCGATATATCCAAACTGTCGGTCGACGCAAAACGTCTACTGTAACTGTTCGTCTTTATCAGGGCGCCGGATCGATTATGATCAACGATAAACCAATCGATCAATATTTTACTATCAATAACTGGCAAAAATACGTCTATAAGCCATTCGAACTAACTGGTACCAATAATAAATTTGATATTAGTATTCACGCTAAAGGTGGTGGGCAAACTAGCCAAGCTGACGCTATTCGCCTCGGTATCGCCCGCGCCCTGGTTGAATATTCAGCCGATAATCGCTCTATTCTTCGTAAAACTGGCATGCTGACCCGAGATTCCCGTATGAAAGAACGCAAAAAATTCGGTCTCAAGCGTGCCCGCAAAGCCCCTCAATTCTCCAAGCGCTAAATTTTTTATATTATTATCACTATTAATGAGAGGCATTTTGTCCTCTCATTTTATAAAATTACCAATTACCAATATTATCCATGCAAAATCGATTGGACCAAGTTAATGATCAAATTCGTGACCTTTTAGTGGGCATTATGCAAAGATTATACGGTATTGAATATGGATTGATAAGTGTCATCAAGGTTAAAACCTCCCCTGATTTACGCTCGGCCAAAGTCTTTGTTTCCACCCTGCGCGATAAAATGGATATTGCCAAATTTCTTAATCAAGAAAAAAAGAGAATTCGTTATCTGCTCGCGGAAAAATTAACGATCAAATATATCCCGGAACTGCATTTTGTAAATGATAATACCTTACAAGCGGCTGAGCGAGTGGAAGAATTATTACGAAAAGTCAAACCCAAGCCACAATAATTCTGTTTTTGTACCCTTTACAATAATCCCCAAAATATGCTACAGTAGCGGCACATAACAAAGGAGGATATTTATCCATATCATCAATTTATGATGAACCAAGATATCTACCTTTCCATTGTTATTCCCGCTTACAATGAAGCTCACCGGATTAGTGATACTCTAATTACCACTCACAAATATCTCGACCGACAACCATATCGATCCGAGATTATTGTTATTGATGATGCTAGCACCGATACAACCATTGATGTGGTTAAAAGTCTTTTTTATAAAATTCCTAACCTAAGAGTTATCCGCCACCGAAAGAACCAAGGTAAAGGAGCCGCCATTAGAACTGGCGCTCTCAATTTACGTGGCCAATTTATGCTGTTTATGGATGCTGACCTCGCCACTCCCATCGAAGAAATAGACAAATTACTCCCCCATGTTACCGATTATGAAGTGATCATCGCTTCTCGCCATATAAAAAAAGACAGCATTAAAACGCGTCAGTCCTGGTATCGCCAATTATTCAGTCGAATTGGCAATTATTTTATTCAGCAGATGTTGCTTCCGGGTATCAAAGACACTCAATGCGGCTTCAAACTTTTTTCCCAAAAAGCGGCCTATGACTTATTCTCTCGTTTGACCGTCACTCGTTTCGGTTTTGATATTGAAATTCTCTCTCTGGCCGCCACTCTTGATTATCGTTTAAAAGAAGTAGCCGTCAGTTGGTATGATCGACCACGGGGTAGCGTCAATATCATTCGTGATGGTTGGCGAGTCTTTCTCGATGTTGTCCAAATCAAATCCCGTCTCATCAATTCTTTACTCCACAAAACCGCCTACACTCAAAAAGTGTAAGGCGTTTTTTATTTGTTATTAAACTTACAACTATGAAGCTAGATGATTTTAAAAAAGGCTTGCAGCAATCAATTTTTGAAAAAAAGCAGCAAGAAAAAATTACTCAATTTGAAGAAAAAATTAATCAAAACCAACAAGCTGACCAACAAATTCAAGCTGAATTGGATCAATCTCAATCACATGTATCAGGTATCAAATCGATTAATAACGATATCGACCAGAAATATACCGACACTACAAACAATATTCCCTTATATAAAGAAGTGTTTCAAAACATCAAAGAAGCCTATGATTTGTACTTAGCCAGCAATCAAGGCAATAATGATGTTCCCATGTCTTTCTTTAAATTTATTGAAGTTTATTCAACAGGCGATAATCCGATTGAAGAAATAAGATCTTTCCACGAGGCCCGGCATGATTTTCGTCAAAACATTAACGCGGTTTATCAGGGGAAAAAAGATCTAACTGAAAAAATAAACACCGATCAGGTAAATCCTGATAAACCAAGTAAAAAATGGCGTGACACCAAAGATTTTATCAATTCCGTTAATCATGAAATACGTCAATTAGAAAAAGAACAAGACGAAAAAAAACAGCAACTATGGCAGCATCAATATGATCAAATAGCCAACTATTTCCTCCCCGAAAAATCACTGCAATTCCGTTGCATCAAAGAAACCGATTATCATACTCCTCAGGGAATCAAAATTGAATATAAGTTTAACGTCAAATCCGATCAAGATTTTAACCAACACCTGGAAACATATGGTGAAGAATTTACTCAATATTTACTTTACAAAAAACTATGTCAGCACATTGATCAGGAAGTTGATAAAGTCAAACAAGATATGCAACTGGACAGTCTGCAATTACTCATTGATGAACATCAACTGTTGCATCAAGAATATAGTAAGGAGATCCAAAATAGTGATCAAATTAAAGAACTTTATCAGGAAAGTTTAAACTTACTCTATCAGTATCTTGGACCCGATCCGAAAAGTGGTCAAAGATTATCATCCGAACTGACCACTCTGGAAAAATACTTACATGAAAAATATGGAATTATTGGTAGATTTATTTATGAACATACTAAGGCAGATGTCAAAAAATTTCTACAATCACTCGTTAATAAAGAAATTGATTTTCAGCATTTTGCTTGCAGTTGGCAAGCTGATGAAACAGAACTGGAGAGCTACTTAAAATTCACCCCCGGATCAGAGTCACAAAAGAATAAAAATTACACCAGCCAATACATTACGGCCGCTATGGATATTGATTATGAGTACAGCCATTGTTACGGTGAAAAGGAAAAGAAAATAAGCTTTCTAAATCTAACTGCCACTTTGAATGCCAATCAAGCTCTTGCGCAAACTCTGACCAATATTGCCACCAGATTAAAAACTGATAGTATCGACAATATCATCAAGTATCTTGAAAGTAAAAACAATAAAGATCGAGACTTGATTGATGCCAAATCTCTCAATCATCAATTGACGCTTAGTCCGGAAAATATCAACATTATTTGCCGTGGTGATTCGCCTCAAGCCCAATTGGATAAATTAAATCAGGCCATCGAAGCTGAACGTCAAGCCACCCTCTCGGCGCTGGAAAAAGATCTTAATTCCAAATTCAATCAAGCCCACCTGTCTTATCTGAAAAATCACACTGACGCCGAGAAATTACATAAATTACATGCTGAATATGAAGCCAAAAAAGCCCAACTTGAAAGGAAAAAAGGCCAGACAGAAGAAATCATACGTTCGGTTAAGTATTTGACCGAAGACAAAGAATTACTAACCACAAAGATTGCTATCGATGTTTACGATATTGACAAGGATCGGTCGGATAAAAAATATACAATTTATAATCAAGACATTTCCCAAAAAATCGATACAAACAATAAAAAAGATGAAGATTATGATCAACAGGCAACTAAATTAAACAATGAGATCAATTCTTTACGGCACGATATCAGGAATGCATCTTGGTGGAACGGACTATGGAACAACCGCTCACGTGAGAAAAGAATTGAGATCAAGCAAAGCAAAATCGCCTCTCTGAATAGTGAGATAAAAAACTGTCGCAATGAAATATTTGATCTCACTCGACAGAATAAAGAATTTAATCGGAACAATCCTCGGCTCAAAAGCCTTTTGAGTCAATTTGATAACTATTCTGGATATTTCGAACATGAAGACATGAAAGACATTTCCAAATTGTCCGGGTTGTTTGTTGGTGAAATTTTGGTAAAAATCAAAGAGACAATCAAAGCCATTAACTCTCTCTCCGCTCCCGAATTTTCCGCAGTGGAAAAAGAACTGCTGGAGAAATTCCACTCGCTCGAGCAAGTTATAAAAAATAATCCTGATCAGAACAAATAATCATTCCATAAAAAATTAAATAAAACAGACAACACCACGTTGTCTGTTTTATTATTTCAATCGACACTAACCTATCTATTTTTGCCTATATTGTTTGTTAACTTCTCCAGCGAGAAAAATATCATCCCCAAATTTTAGGCTTAAATCTCGACGTTTTATTACGTATTCGATGAGAGCGGTGTCGATTCAATATTCCCCTGTTGATAACACTGCCAGATTTCATCCGTATCCACCACTCCGTCAAAATTGGTATCGCACAGATCGTAATCGTTTTTTTCCGCCCCCGGGTTAATAAAAGAAAAAACCGCAATTAATATCAAGGCGACAAAGGAAATAGCGATAATAATAAGATTTCGAACAGACATAATAATAATTACAAATGACAAATTACAAAGTATAATTTTGTGTAATCAATATAATAATAACTTATTCATCATGTAATTTGTAATTATTAATGAGTTATTCTAATAACACAGATAACTCTTGATTGTCATCCCCGCCTTGAGCGGGGATCTCATATGTAACGCGTTTATTTGCGTTCTTGATGATGAGATCCCCGCTCAAGGCGGGGATGACATTAGCAAAACTAATAAATTAAGATTTTCATAATCCGTCATAGTGTATAATATTGGTGATTAATTTTATCTTAAGTATGAAAAAATATTTTCAACAAAAATTGCCTTTAATCGAAAAAACAGTTGGGCAAATACTGCCACCGAAAGTCACTCAATCATGGTTGAAAAAACATATCGGCGAAGTTGATTATCAATTTAATCCAGATATTTGGCTGCAGACCATTAGCCGGCCTTTTTATCATATGTTTGCCAGCGGCGGTAAGCGCTTCCGGCCCGTCTTAACATACTTATTGCACGATATTTTTACCGGCCGCAATGAAGATATTGACGAATTAGCAGTTATTCCGGAATTAATTCATTCTGGTACGCTGATTATCGACGATATCGAAGATAAATCGCTAACTCGTCGGGGCAAAAAATGTGTTTACCAGCAATTTGGTACCGCCATTTCCGTCAATAATGGCAATTTTCTGTATTATTTCGCCCAAAAAATTATTCACGATAGCCATTTATCCGATCAAAAAAAAATATTGGCCTACCAAATTATCACCGACAAATTAACCAGTCTGCATTTGGGCCAAGCCATGGACATAGAGTGGAGTCAGCAACATGATTTTTCCATTGATGAAGCCGATTATCTACAAATGACCGCCTACAAGACCAGCGCCTTGCTATCGGTGGCCATGCAACTGGGGGCCATTGCCGCCGACCATTTATCTAATTTACGTGCCATTAACGACATTGCCAAAAATATGGGCATGGCCTTTCAAATTCGCGATGACATTCTCAATCTAAAACCCACCGGCGCCTGGGGCAAAGCCACCGGCGAAGACATTAGTGAAGGTAAAATCAGCTTACTCGTTATTCATACCATAAAAAAAGCCCAGCCAACTGATAAAAAGAAATTAATCCACATATTATCACAGTCAACCACCGATAAAAAATTAATTTCCCAGGCTATCGATATCATCGATCATTATCAAGCTTTTAATTATGCCCAAGAACTAGCTAATAAACTAATTAGCCAGGCCAAAACAACCACCGTCAAAAATTTACCCGCCAATCAATATCGAAAGATATTACTCCAAATCCTCGATTACTGCATCCAGCGGGAAAAATAATTACTTAATTATTTTCCCCTGTTTCTGACAGTAAGCAACCAATTCTTTAATTTCAGCATTTGTTTCCTCTTTGAACTCATTACATATCAACTGGTTCGTTTCGATCCAGCTTTTTTTGAGGTCTTTATTGTTTTGTATGCCATACCAATCGATATCTAGTTTTGATTGATCTGCCATATTTTGATAACAAGTTCGCAGTTGGGCCTCTTTTTCTTTCAATAATTCGCCCCAGATTTTATCTATTTTATCTGTGGATTCTCTAGCGATTTCCAGTCGCTCAATTTCGATCACTTGTCGTCTGAACTCAGCTAACATTCCGTCAAATTCTTCCAATTCTTGTTTGGAATATTGGATAGTAATATCATCATCATTTAACTCTTTACTTACATCTGTAGACTTGGGGTCAGATTCAATGTTTTTCTTCATGCCAATATTTATTAATTTTAACTAAATTTTTCTCAATAATTCACCAATATCTCCCCACTTATGGCTGGGCAGTTTAATTTGGTAATATTTACCGTCTTGCCAAAATACTTTATAAGCGCTGACATTCTTGATATCAGTAATTATACGATATTGATTATCAACAATTTCAATTGCCGCTCGATTATCTATACAAATGGCCACTCCGGGAGTTTTAGCCATCATTTTTTTAATACCTATCCGGCGATCTTTTTCAAAATCATAATGGGGACAATGACTAGCCGGTATCATGCCCAGTCCGCGCACTCTGATTAATTGTGCTTTTTTGTTGACGCTTTTGACTGAATCAGAATTGCCATATTCAAACCAACAGATAGAACCGGCACTCACCCCGCTCATTATGCAACCATTTTCCCAGGCCTTGACTAATATTTTGTCCACTCCCAGTTTTCGCCACCTCCTCATCATGCGCAATGTATTGCCACCTCCAACATAGATAATATCAGCTGACTGTATTTTCTTTATTATTTCCTGTCGCGACAGTTGATTGTTAAATAAATACAAAACATCTGTTTCGCAACCCAATTTACGCCCAAAATATTTTTTTACCACCTCATAATATAACTGGCTGTCACCACTGGCTGTGGGTAGTAACAATAATTTTGGTCGTTTTTTACCGGACAACGCGATAATTTCCCGATCAATTTTTTCGGTTTCAATTGCATATCCCGGCCGCCCAATCTCGCCTCCGCCGATAGCCACTATTTTTCTTTTATTATCCATTAATAAAAATTATTTTTCCTAGCATAATTTTATCATTATTATCATTTGGATTATAATAAACAAGTTATAAAATTAATTTTCATCATGCTTCAGGAAAAAGTCTGTGGGATCGTTGTTTATAAAAAGGAAAACGAACAATTAAAATTTTTGATCATCAAGCACAATTCGCCCACCCGGGAGAATTATTGGAATTTTCCCAAAGGTCACGTCGAGGCTGATGAAACGGAAGAACAAACCGCCCGCCGCGAAGTCTGGGAAGAAACCGGCATCAAAGCCAAAATTATTCCCGATTTTCGCCAAGAATATAAATACGACGTCGTCACTGTTGGTCTTAAACCCATCAATAAAACCGCTGTCTATTTCCTTGGTCAGCCTGAAAATGATCATATCCAAATCGACCCGGTTGAAATTGCCCAGTGCCACTGGCTCACCTATGAAGACGCTCGAGAAAAAATTACTTATGACGGCAGCAAGCAGGTTCTCGATGAAGCGTTAAAGTATATAAAAAATTAATTAATGAGTAGTGCTAGTTAATATTTCCCCTGTCATCCCCGCCTTGAGCGGGGATCTCATCATAA
>JBAZOB010000006.1:0-53742 GCA_041648895.1 Patescibacteria group bacterium | reverse complement strand
TGGGTTTGGAAGAAGAGTCGGCCGGGATTATGGAATTGTCCCGTAATTTGCGGGTGGGTAGTAATTTGGGTGAGGTGATTGATTTTACGGATGAAGTATTGGAATTTATCGTGCCATTTAACCGACCGGACGCCATGAGCATGAAGGGAATGGCCAAAGAAATAGCGGCGGCCTGCCGACTGCGATATTTTGAGCCCCGTTATAAAGTCAAAGAAGACAATCGGCAAAAAATTGATGATTTGCTCGATGTGCAAGTCAAAGATATCGATGGCTGTGGGCGTTACTCGGCGCGAGTGCTTTTGGATGTCAAAGTTGGTGAGTCGCCACTCTGGTTGAAAAGGCGGTTGATACTGGCGGGTTTGCGGCCGATTAATTCCGTGGTTGATATTACTAATTATGTGATGTTGGAATATGGACAGCCGTTGCATGCTTTTGACTATGATTTGATTATTGGTCACAAATTAATTGTCAGGCGAGCCAAAAATGGTGAACGGATAATTACTTTGGATGAACAAAAGAAAGTTTTGACGAGTAAGGATTTGATAATTGCTGATGAAAAAAGGCCGTTGGTGATTGCGGGTATTATGGGAGGATTGGATAGCGGGGTGTCATCAAAATCCAGACGAATTGTGTTGGAAAGTGCTAATTTTGCCCGGAAGTTGATCAATGATAGTGCTAAAAATCTGGGTATCCAAACTGATAGTTCAATTCGATTTGGCAAAGGTTTGCCGTTGTCGCTCTCTACCGAGGCTTTGGATCGGGCGACATATCTGATTCAAAAGTTGTGTGGAGCGCGAGTGGCCAGAGATATGATCGATGTCCGTTCGAAGCGGATTTTGAAACGAGATTTACGATTAAGTTATGCCAATATCAATAGTTTTTTGGGAGTGGAGATCAATAAACTGGATATCAAAAAGATATTGAAATCGCTGGATTTTGAGATCAAAAAAGCCAGTGAAAGTGATTTACTAGTCAATATTCCGCCCGTGCGGATTGATATTGAAAATGAGGATGATTTGATCGAGGAGGTGGGGCGGATCCATGGTTACAACAAAATTGATAGCCAGTCTTTTTCCATGCCGGTGGTGTTGCCACGGCCGGAAAAATGGCGACGCTATCGTAACGCGATTATTAATTATTTAGCTAGCCGAGGTTGGTCGGAAGTTTATTCATATAATTTTGTGTCCGAGGCAGGGACGGTTGACTGGGGATTTGATTTAAATGATTCATTTGAGTTGATTAACCCGGTGGATAAAAGTTTAAAATATTTGCGTCAGTCAATGTTGCCCGGCTTGGTGGAGCGTTATCAACGTTGGAAACGGGAGGACGAGCAAGTAAAAATTTTTGAATGGGGACGGGTGTTTAGTAAATCTATTAAGGATAAAGAAGAACCACATCTGGGCTTGGCCTATTCGGATGAGGCGAGGGCCAAGGATTTATTTTTACGGGCGAAAGGATTGGTAGAGGGGATATTGGCTTTGGGTAATCTTGGCTGGAATGATTTTGAACTTAAACGAGTTAAGGATGTCGATTTGGATATTGATTATCTGCATCCTGTTAATAGTCTGGTTTTACTTAAGGGTAAACAAGTAATTGGGTTGTGGGGTTTGATCCATCCCAATAAAGCAAGTGAGTGGAAAATAAAGGGACCAATGGTCTACATTGATTTTGATTTAGCCAAGTTGATTGATAATTTTGTGGCGACCAAAAAATTTGTGGCTCCTTCTAAATTTCCGGTTTCCAAGTTTGATATTGCACTGTTGGTTGATCGCCAGCTAATGGCGGGGGATTTGATAGGGGCGGCGAGCCAAATCGGCGGGGAAAATTTACGTCGTGTTGAGGTGTTTGATGAGACGATGGGAACGCAATTACAAATTATACGCCCAAGGCGTATCCGCCTCGGGTGGACCAATGACAAATTACAAGAGGGAAGCGATATTAATAATTTAAAGAGTTTGGGGCTGAGGTTTAGTTGGCAATCCAATACAGAGACACTGGGTGATAAGTGGGTAGAGGATAAAATGAATTCGATTGTGATGGCTTTGGGTGAACAATTCGGGGCGGTGCTGCGGGATAAGTGATCGTTATGAGTTTGGTTAAATATTGGAGAAAACTATTATGGAACAAGTTTTTGTGCAGGATTTAAAAGATCATTTGGATCAGGAAGTTTTATTGAAAGGCTGGGTGTATAATTTACGTTCTTCGGGGAAGATTATGTTTTTGCAGTTTCGCGATGGTACTAGTGTGACGCAAGTGGTGGTCAGTCAGGATGAAGTGGATGAAAAAGTTTGGAGCAAGGCGCAAAAAATTACCTTGGAAAGTTCAGTGATTATCAAGGGTAGAGTGACTAAACATCCGAAAAAAGAGGAATATGAAGTGCAGTTGACCGGTTTAACTATTGTGCAGATTAGCGCCGAGTATCCGATTGGCAAAAAAGAACACGGACCGGATTTTCTACTTTCTAACCGGCATTTGTGGCTACGAAGTCCGCGGCAGTGGGCGATTGCTCGGGTGCGTAATGTGGTGATTAATGCGATTTATGAGTATTTGAATGGTGAGAATTTTATCAAGATCGATGCGCCGATTTTGACACCAAATGCATGTGAAGGCACGACTACTCTTTTTGAGTTGGATTATTTTGATCAGGGTAAAGCCTATTTGACTCAGTCCGGGCAATTGTATATTGAGGCGGCGATTTTTAGTGTGGGGCGCTGTTTTGATTTTGGGCCGGTATTTCGGGCGGAAAAAAGTAAAACCCGGCGGCATCTGACCGAGTTTTGGATGATGGATGCGGAAGCGGCCTATGTGGAGCATGAACAGAATATGAAAATTCAGGAAGGGAATATTCGTTATATTATTCGTAAGGTTTTGGCTGAATGCGAATTGGAATTGGATATTCTGGAAAGGGATAAAGAGGCACTTCGGAAGGCAGATAATGATTTCAAGGTAATGTCGTACGAAGAAACGATCGCCCATTTGCAAAAAAATGGTTCGGATATTAAATATGGCGAGGATTTGGGAGCGGATGATGAAACTATTTTGACATCTAATAGTGAAGTGCCGATTTTTGTTGACCGCTGGCCGAAAAATATCAAAGCTTTTTATATGAAGATCAATCCCGAAAATCCGGAATTGGTTTTGAATAATGATCTGATCGCGCCGGAAGGATATGGTGAGATTATTGGCGGGTCCCAGAGGGAGGATGATTATGATTTGTTGCTCTCCAGGATGGAAAAAGAGAAATTACCGATTGCCGATTACCAATGGTATCTGGATTTACGTAAATACGGCAGTGTGCCGCATAGTGGTTATGGTATTGGTTTGGAGCGCATGGTGGGCTGGATGTGCGGCACCAAACATATCCGGGAAACCATTCCGTTTCCGCGGATGATTTCCAGGATATATCCGTAGGAAAATTAATAATTAATAATGAATAATTAATAATCGTGGGGGCGATTAAATAATATTGTAGGGGCGGGTTTTAAACCCGCCCAATCGATAAAAATCGTGGGTAGGGGCGCGCTGCTGCGCGCCCAAGGTATTGAAAAAACCATTAAATGATAAAATATGAATGATTTGCAAAAATATTTTCAGGGTGCCCATGTTTACATCTGGCCGGAAAAATTTGCCATTATCAAAGCCAAACAAACGGTTAAAGAAGCATTTGTTAACATAATCGATCAAGATGAAATTACGGTCATGATTGATCAAAATAAATTAGACCATGTTGACGTAATTGAAGCGGAGAAAGACTGGCGAATTTTTACCCTGGATGTAGTTTTTCCCATGAATGTGTTTGGGGTGACAGCCACCATTGCCACGGCTTTGACCAAAGAAAAAATTAGTATCATGCCAATAGCGGCCTATTCCCGCGATCATTTTTTAATTAAAGATAAGGATGTAGTCCGAGCCAGCGATGTATTTACCAAATTTGGGATGAACGTAATAAAAAAATAATTGTATTGTAGGGGCACGCTGCTGCGTGCCCGTAAGGCAAATAATATGAGGTAAAAAATGGACCAGGCCGACCAAAAGATCCTAGATCAATTAAATCAACAAACACCCCATGAACGAGAATGTGGTGTTTGTCATAACAAATGGCCGATTGAGCAGGCTGATCTAGAATTTTTCAAAAAATTAATTGTGCCGGTACCCACGGTGTGTCCGGAATGTAGTATGCGTCGAAAGATGGCTTGGCGAAATGAACGTAAATTGTACAAGCGAAAGTGTGATGTAACTGGCAAAGAAATAATTTCAATTTATTCTCCTGATAAGCCATATAAGGTTTATGACAAGGATTATTGGTATAGCGATAATTGGGATCCATTGGATTATGGGCAGGAATATGATCCAGATCGGAGTTTTTTTGATCAGTATCATGATTTATTACACAAAGTCCCTCTGGTGAGCTTAAATTCGGTAAACAATGAAAATAGCGAGTATTTGAACCATGGTTCGGGTAATAAAAATTGTTATCTTATTTCAGTCGCGACTAACAATGAAGATTGTTACTTTGGACGCTACCTGACTGATTGTCGGGAATGTGTGGATTGTATGGAGCTGCAGAAATGCGAGGGATGCTATGAAACTGGTATGGGAGGTGGAAATTATAATTGTATATATTTGTGGGGGGCGACTGGATGTTCCGATTGTCATTTTTCAATTAAATTAGATAATTGTCAAAATTGTATTTTGTGTACCAATTTGCGGAATAAGCAGTATTACATTAGAAATGAGCAAGTAAGCAAGGAAGAGTTTGAAGAGTTTAAGAAAAATTGGCAATGGGAACAGATGAAGCAGGAATTTTTACGGTTAAAAGACAATATTATTGTTCGTTTTGGATTTTTTGGCGGGAGTGAAGATTGTAGCGGTGACTTGGTATTTGGTTCCAAGAATTGCACACACTGTTTTGCGGTTAATGCGTCGGAGGGGTGTCGATATTGTTATGATGCGCCTATGAGTTTAAAAGATTCATATGATTGTCATACGTGTGGATTTGATTCCAGTTTGCTTTATAACTGTTTGGGGACGATCACTGGCTACAATTTGAAATGTTCATTTTTGTCGGGATTCAATGGTAAGTTTGTGGAATATTCTTTGGTATGTATGGGATGTGAATATGTATTTGGTAGTGTAAGTTTGCGGAATAAGAAATATTGTATATTGAACAAGCAGTATTCTAAGGAAGATTATGAGGAGTTGGTGGCGCAGATTAAATTGGATATGATTAATCGTGGTGAATATGGTCAGTTTTTTCCGTCGTTTTTATCTCCTTTTGGTTATAACGAGACTTTGGCCAGTGAAAATATGCCCATGTCGAAGGAAATGGCTATTGCCCAGGGTTATAAATGGAGTGATTATGATCCGGAGAGTGGTTATAATGGTCCGTGGTATAAACCACAGGATACTGGTGTTTATGTGGATGTAAATAAAGCCAACGATCTTTTAAATGGTGTATTACGATGCGAAGTGACGGGTAAACCATATCGAATAACAAGTCCGGAATTAGCTTTTTATATCAAATACCACATTCCCATTCCCCGCCGCAGCCCGGATCAACGACATGTCGAGCGAATGAGCTACAAGAACCCATATCGATTATGGAAGAGGCAGTGCATGTGTGAGGGGCAAGGATCAAGTGGCAAGGATCAAGTTTCAAGTATCAAGGATCAAGGATTAAGTGGGGAATGTACACATGGGGGAAGGTGTAACAATATGTTTGAGACGACCTACGCGCCCGACCGACCGGAGAAGGTTTATTGCGCCGATTGTTATCAGAAATCATTATTGTAGGGGCGCGCTGCTGCGCGCCCAATTGTGGTTCACGGCCGGAGATTTTAGCGGTTGGGTAATAATTGTTAGATTAATTAATAAAAGACAATATTTATGGGCATTGAAGAAAGTAATCAACCCGATAATAAGGTTGAACTGGATAAATTTGATGGTTTGCGCCAGGCTATTATGGATATTGATTCATGGAGCTTGGAAGAAATTGACTACGATATTGATGTTTCCACTTTGTACTTAGCTAAAGATATTAATGTCGGTCGAGAGTTTGATAAATCTTTCATGCGTTTAGCAAAATTTCAAGTATTGGCGAAACAGAAATTTATTTCGGGATACTTAACAAATAAGGATGATAAAGATTCTTATGTTGTTAGCTCGATAAACAAGGTAATTAAGGACTTAAAAGATATTGATCGGGATCGCGATACTTTAGAAAAATTAATCGCAGTTATCCAATCAAATTCTTATCGCCTGCTAACTTCCACCTACGCGATTGATTTTGTGATCGAGGAGAAGAATTTGAAAAGTATTTTTCCCGGTCGGATTTACCCGGGTGGTCACTTCCTCTTCCATATCCGGTAAATATTGTGAAAGATGGGAAGGATTATAAAGAGAGTATTATTAAAAGTGAAATAAATATGTTGGCCAAATTGTTTGAAATAACCCGTAAACAAATGGATCCGGAAGAGTTTAAAATGCGTGAATTCAGGAAGAAGTTTTTTGGGAAATATGATCCGGGTATTACTGATAATCCAGATATTTTTCAGGCGGCGTTTACAAATGAAATGATGAATGACATGAACGAGGAAGATAGATAATTGTTTGCTGGGTGAGTTAATTGTTGGCAATATTCATTGTATAATTAAGGTGTGTATATTATTTTTTTAAGGAGAATTATGTTTAAAAAAGCGGCTTTGGGTTTGACGGTGTTTTTACTGCTGGTCTTGGTGGGTTGTGAATGGAATTTTGGTAAGGGAGTACAGAAAGATTTATTGAGTGGCTTGCAGGTGACCAATGATGGTTTGGTTTATGAGAGTGCTTATTTGACGGTTAATGATCAGGAGACGACGGAAAATGTTTTTGACTTGGGCACAGAAGTATTTATGAATTTTGACGGGGTGGATTATTTTGAAGAAGTTGATGGCAAGGTTTTCCCGGGTGCGGCGATGGTGGTGTATGACGCGGACGGCCAGGAATTGTTTAGTGAAGATGATTTATTTGCCCAATATTCGGAATCAGGCGTTACACCGGAGGAAGCCAGTGCCATGTTTGTCAGCTTACTGATTGGCGATCCGCTGGTAAGTGGTGAACAGTATACCTGGAAAGCCCGAATTTGGGATAAAGTCGGTGGCGGACATATTGATGCCGAACTGGGATTGGGAGTTATTTAATACTTGGATCTATAGTTTAATAAAAAGACACGATGTGGTTCGTGTCTTTTTTAAATGAATAATTAATAACTATTTCGACCAGGCTTGTTCCCAGTATTCTTGGACCATACGGTGGGAGTTAAAGTAGGTGCCATTTTTGACGATGGCGTTGCGCATGACGCTTAGCCAAAGGGCCTGATTGTTATAGAAATTGGGCACGATGTGTTTTTCCAGTTTTTCATAGATAGTATCGGCGTGTCTTTGTCTGAGTTCGTCCTGAGTGTATTGGTCAATTTTTTCTTCCGGGTTGTTGATGGCCCAACCGGTAATTTCTTCTTGCCAGCCTTCTTCCCACCAGCCATCGAGAGTACTTAAAGATGGTACCCCATTGATGGCGGCTTTCATGCCGGAAGTGCCGGAGGCTTCTTGGCCAGGAATAGGATTATTGAGCCAAATGTCCCCGCCTTGGGTCATGAGTTTTGCCACTTTGATGTTGTAGTTTTCCAGGTAGGCAATTTTGATATCGTTTTTAAAATCGTTTTTAATTTGATTGATGCGTTTGATAATGGCTTGTCCTTCCATGTCGCTGGGATGGGCTTTGCCGGCATAGATAATTTGAATAGGGCGGATGTTGTTGATTTGCGCGATTCTTTCCGGATTTTGGAGGATCAAGTCGGGGCGTTTGTAGGCGGTAATGCGGCGGCCAAAACAAATAGTGAAGAAATCATTGTCCATACCAACATTGCTCAATTGGTTGGTAAAGTCGATTAATTTCTTTTTACTAATATAGTGGGCGTCGCTAATTTCGCTGTCGGTGGCTTGACTAATATTGGTTAGGGTGGCGGGTTTGACGCGCCACTCGGGAGCGTATTTATCGAATAATTTGGCAAAGGGAGCGGAAACCCAAGACTTGGGATGAATACCGTTGGTGATGCTATGAATATTGAATCCGGGGAACATATTGTTGGCCACCTGACTATGTTTTTTGCTGACGGCGTTGGTATAGCCGGAGGAATGGAGGGCCAATTGAGTCATTTGAAACATATTATTCTGGATCACTTCTTCGGGAATATGGTCGGTGTAGTGAGATAGAAAGCGGTTGGCCATATCGATCGGGAACTGGTCATGGCCGGCGGCGACCGGAGTGTGGGTGGTGAAGATACAATATGGTTTGGTGTTAGCACAATTCATGGTGGAAGAGTGACTAAGATCCTGATTGAGCTTGAGGGTCAATAAAGCGGAATGGCCTTCATTCATATGGTATTTATTGATATTGGCAAACCCAAGTTTTTTGATGATTTCATAACCGCCAATGCCCAGGACCATTTCTTGACTAAGGCGGTATTCCAAATCGCCTCCTTTGTAGAGGTGGCTGGTCAGGTGTCGATCAAATTCATTATTGGAGGCAATATTGGTATCGAGGAAATAGACCGGGATTTCAAAGCCAGTTTCGCCTTTGACAATATATTGCCAAACTTGGATATGGATTTGGCGGTCTTGAATGCTGATGGTGGCTTGGGCGGGGGTTAGTTCGAGATAATCGTTGATGGCCCAGTTGGTAGGTTGAGCGGTTTGACTGCCATCTCTGGTTATTTGTTGAAAGAAATAGCCGTGTTCATTGAGCATGGTAATGGCAATGAGGGGAATTTCCAGGTCGGCGCAAGATTTGATAGTGTCGCCGGCCAAGACTCCCAGTCCGCCGGAATAGGTGGGGATGGAGTTTCTGATGCCGATTTCCATGGTGAAATAGGCGATTTTGTATTTAGTTTGGTCCATATTTTTTATTTCCGGTTTATATTGATGACGCGGCCGCGGGAATCAAATTGATAGTGGATGCCGCTCCAGGTAAATTTGGTACGCCAAAAGGTGCGGGCGTAGGCGATTAATTGAATAATGCGGATCAATGGCGTCATGACGATTAATTTCATGGGTTGATTGATCGGTCCCAAGGAAAGGAAAAGACTGGTAATGAGTGAATCGAAGATAAAATAGGCAATCGGGATGGCCACTAGAGCTAAGTAGCTACTGTCAGGGTAAAAAAGGTAGAGCGGAATGGAAAAAAGGGCCCAGGCGTAGATGGAAAAAAGAGACCAAAAGATGGCGCCGGTGGCCGTGTACCAAATTCGTTTACGATGGAGTTTGAAATACATTAGTTGACGGGTGTACCAGTTGGTAATGTCGGAAATTTTATTGATGGGAGCATTGTTTTGGCTGATGGCGGTGGTGACGAAGACAGTTTTGTGGCGGTGAGTGGAGAGTATTTTGGAGAGGTAGGTGTCATCGGAAATATTGGTTTGCCAGTATTTTTTTATTTCTAATTTTTCAAAAACCTGGCGGCGAATGGCGATTGATCCGGCCCATAAGAGAGGAGTACTGAGAAATGATGAGCAGAAGCAGTAAAGAGTGTAGGTGTAGATATTCATGTAGACATGAATTAATTCGGTCAAATTAGCGCGGGAAGAATATGGCCAAAAATAGGTGGAGGTGGCGGTGATACGAGGATCAGATAAGGGAGTGATAAGTTCTCTAATCCATTGATTGTTAAGGGCGCTGTCGTCATCGGCAAAGATATATACTTCTGGTTTATTACTTTGCTCAACGGCGGCGATCAGATTCTGATTTTTTTGGCAGCATCTGGTGGCCAGCGTGGAGACAATAAGTTTGAGATGGGGGTGTTGGGTTAAATATGGTTGGATATACTGGTAAGCTGGGTCGGTTTGGCTTTCCACGGCAAAAATTATCTCATAATTGGGATAGTCTTGTTTTAGTAGCGAGGAAAAATTGGTGTCAAAATCAGGCGGGATATTTTTGATGGCCACGATAACACCGACGGAAGGAAAATAATTATGGTTATACCTGGCTCTGATTTGACGGGGATAAAGATATTTCTGGTAAAAAATGGTGTAGACGGTGGCGGAAAGGTGGATGAGAATTAAGAAAGTGGCGAAAAAAGAAAGAATATAGGTAAGGGTGATCATATGAAAGGTGAATAAAATTCTATTTATATTCTTTCATAATTTTCTTTTTTAGGCAAAGATGCTGGTGACAATTATTCATAGCGAAGGGCTTCGATGGGGTCAAATTGGGAGGCTTGGTTGGCGGGGTAGAGACCGAAAACCAGCCCGAAAATTGAGGAAACGCCGAGGGCGAGCAAAACTGAACTGAGGGTGATTTCCGGTCGGAAAGTGCTAAATAGGTCGACTAAAATTGTGACAATATAGCCCATAATTAAGCCAATGATCCCTCCCAATAGAGTGAGGATGACGGCTTCAATGATAAATTGTAATAAGATATCGAAACGGGTGGCGCCGAGGGCTTTGCGCAGGCCAATTTCTCTGGTTCGTTCTTTGACGGAAACGAGCATGATATTCATAATGCCTATTCCCCCCACGATTAGGGAAATAGCGGCGATGGCCGCCAGTAGAATGGATAAAATGTCAGTGATGTCCGAGAGCATGGATAGAGCTTGTTCGGTGTCAAAGAGGGTAAAATCGTCTTGGCTGGGGTCATCGATATTGTGACGATCGCGGAGGACGGAAGCGATTTCTTCTTTGGCAATAGGAATACTTTGTTTATCAATGGCACTGGCGTAGGCAGTGAATAAATAATTGACGCCAAGTAGTTTTTTTTGGGCGGTGGTAACGGGCAGGTAAATAAATTTATCTTTGTCTTGACCATCTTCAATGCCTTTGGCTTCGGTGACTCCAATTATGCGGAAATTCATTTGGTTGACTTTAACGATTTGACCAAGCGGGTCTTGGTTGGGAAAAAGAAGAGTGGCAATTTTGGGGCCAATAATGGCTACGTCGGCTACGCCGTCAATATCGTTGGCGGTAAAATTTGTGCCGGCGGTGATTTTGGTGTTTCTAATATCAAAATAGTTGGGGTCGGTACCGATGACAATGGCTTCAATTTCGTAATATGGGGAAGTGGCGTTGAATTGACCTCGGATTTCCGCGGAAACTATTCTTACATGTTGAGTAATTGGTGAGTTGGTGATGGCCTGAGCGTCGCCGTAGGTTAAAGAAGTGATGGTTTGTCCTTGTTGACTGGGGGGAGCAGAGAACTCACTATCGCTCTTGCCCGGTAAAATGGCGATCAGATTGGTACCGCCCAGGTTGGCGACTTGGTCGACAATGTAGTTTTCGACGCCTTTGCCTAAAGCCATGAGGGTAATGACGGAAAAAATGCCAATAATAATTCCCAAAGTGGTCAAGGTTGAACGAACTTTGTTTTTGCCCAGGGCAATTAAAGCGATTTTTATGAGAGAAAGAAGATCCATAAATAATTATTGGAAGCGGAGGGCTTCGATGGGGTTTAGTTTGGAGGCTTGGTTGGCAGGATAAAAACCAAAGACAACACCAAAAATAGTGGAAACGCCGGTGGCCATGATAATGGCATTGGGAGTAACAGCGGTGCGAAGGGTGGTTAGTTGGGTGATGGCAGTTGACACCCCGAGGCCGATTAAGATACCGATTATGCCACCAATCAGGGTGATGATAATCGCTTCGGTAATAAATTGGGCGAGAATATCTGATCTTTTGGCGCCGATGGCTTTTCGGAGGCCGATTTCTTTGGTACGTTCGGTGACGGAGACAAGCATGATATTCATAATACCGATCCCCCCGACGAGTAGTGAAATGGCGGCGATGGCCGCTAAGAAGGCAGCTAAAGCATCGGTAATGGCATTGATGGTTTCCAGGGCATCTTTCGAATTCATGATGGTAAAGTCGCTTTTGTCACCGGCTTCGATGTGATGTTCGTTGCGTAGAATTATTTTGGCTTGCTCGGCGGCCAGACCGGTGTTTTGGTCAGAATCGGCGGCGATAATGACATTGTTCACGTAATCGATTCCAAGTAGTAGTTTTTGGGCGGTAGTGATGGGAATATAGATAATATCGTCAAAGTTGACACCGAGTTGGCCGATACCTTTACTTTCAGTCACGCCGATGACTTTAAAAGTAAGATTGTTAATTTTAATATTTTCATTGATTGGATTGGTGTTGGGAAAAAGCTTGGCGACTATTTCTGGTCCGAGGATAGCCACTCGAGCCAGGGAATCAATTTCTCTAGCTTCAAATAATCGGCCGGTAGTAATTTTGGTGTTGCGAATGGAAAAATATGAGGGGGTGGTGCCAAAAAATTGGGTTAGTTTTTCGTTATAGGCGGAAGTAACTGAGGCTTGGCTGGAAACAGTGGCGGTGGTGTCGGCAATATTGGGGGCTTGAGGATTATCTTTGAGTTTGATTGAGTCTTCATATTTTAAAGTGGTGATGGTGATACCGGCTAGAGTGGGAGAGAAGCCGAGGCTGTCTTCATCGGGAGTGCCGGGCATAATTTGAACTAAGTTACTGCCAAATGATTGGACGGTGTCCAAGATAAAATTTTGGGCGCCAACACCGGCGGCCATGAGTATAATAACGGAGGATATGCCAATAACTATCCCTAATATGCTTAATAAGGAACGGGTTTTATTGGCCATGAGGGCCCGGAAAGCAAGTTTGATGGTGATGGAGAGGGGCATAAGATAATGAAAAATGACAAATTAAGAATGATATTTTGGACAAGTCATGCATCATTTTATTATTTAATGAATTGCGCGAATTAATTTTATATCATATTAATTATTGGTTTATAAAACTCGCTCAGGCTAGGTCAGTACTATTTAAACACGCTCATACAGGTTATAAACCAATAATTAATATGATATAAAATTAATTCGCGCAATTCATTAAATAATAAAATGATGCATGACTTGTCCAAAATATCATTCTTAATTTGTCATTTGGTGGTTGCTGTTTCTGACGTGGGGGACAACCTCATCGCGCTGGATCTGGCCATCGCGGAGACGAATAATTCTTTTGGCACAGTTGGCAATGTCTTCTTCGTGAGTGACCATAATAATGGTATTGCCGGCCTGGTTTATTTTTTCAAACAATTCAATGATTTCGACTTCGGTTTTGGAATCGAGGTTGCCGGTGGGTTCATCGGCAAAAATAATGTCCGGGTTGTTGACTATGGCCCGGGCAATGGCCACTCGTTGTTGTTGCCCGCCGGAAAGTTCGTTGGGCAGGTGGTCGATCCGATCGGATAAACCAACTGTTTTCAGGGCGCGATAGGCTTTTTCTCGGCGCTCTTTGGCGGGCAAGCCAGCGTATATCAAGGGTAATTCAACGTTATCGAGGGCGGTGGTACGGGCGAGTAGATTGTATGATTGAAAAATGAAACCAATTTTTTGGTTTCGGATGGAAGCTAAATCGTTATCGTTAAATTTAGTAGTGTCGTGTCCCAAGAATTTGTAGCTACCACCGGTGGGACGGTCAAGGAAACCAATAATATTCATGAGAGTTGATTTGCCGGAACCGGAAGGGCCCATGATAGCCAGGTATTCACCTTGGTAGATATTTAAATTTATTCCTCTAAGAACATTGATAGTGATTTTGCCCAGGTAATAGTCTTTGACAATGTTTTCGAGTTGGATGAGAGGGGTCATTATTAATTATTCATTTTTTAATATGATTACGTTTTCACCACCCCCCAGGCCACTTTTGATTTCAGTCAAAGTATTACCTCTTAATCCGGTGGTAACGTTAATTTTTTCGATAGTAAGGGTGGTGGTGTCGGTGAGGATTTCGACGTAACTTTGATCATTTTCATTTTTGACCGCTTGGTTGGGAACGGTGATAATTTGTTTTGCTTCGGCGGTAATGATTTCAATATTGGCGGTCATGCCGGGTTTGATCCGGGGATCGGAATTATCAAGAATAATTTTGGTATTGTAGTAGACTACACCTTGAATAATGGTGGCCGATGGGTCAGTTTCAACAACGGTGCCAGTGAATTTTTCGTTTTTGGTCAGGGCGTCGAAATCGATAATGGCTTTATGGCCCAATTTTATTTTATCAATATCGGTTTCGGCGATGTCAGCGTTGATCTCATATTGGGCATGGGAATGCATTTGGATGATGGGGTTGGTTGAGTTACTTTGTTCGCCCGCGTCGGCGTTAACTTGGATAATTTTGCCGTCAATTGGAGCAATAATTTGTTGGTTGGCTATTTGAGTTTGAATAATTTTTACCGCGGCCTGGGCTTGGCTAACTTGCGCGTTGGCCACGGCAATAGTTGCCGCCGTGGGGCCGGCTTTGGTTAATTCTAATTGTTTTTGTTGAATTTTTAACTGATTGGCGGCATTGTCAATCTGGTCCTCGGCTTGTTGTAATTTGGTGTGGCTGGTGATTTTGATAGATTCAATATTTTCTTCGGCGGTTTGAATTTGATTCTGGTAAGTAATAATTTGGTTATTGGCGTTGTCGATGGATATCTGGTTGGATATTTTGGTGGTATCAATGGAGTTTTGCAAGCTAAGGGCGTTGTTGAGGTTATTGTTGTGGCTGGACTGATTGGACGCTTGGCGGCTGGTTAGATTGGCCAGATCACTGGTGCCAAAAAAAGCCACGGCGCTGTCTTCATAGATTAAATTGCCGGTATTGGTCAGAATTTGGGTGGTGTTGTTGAGATAGTCCAGGGTGTCGTTGATAGCGGTTTGAGTGTCGGTTTCAGATTTACTGATCGATGCCAAGTTGTAACTGCTGGCGGCTTTGCTCTTTAGTGAATTGGTTTTATCGCGTAGATTGTCAGTGGCTCGGGTGAGAGAGAAACTTATTTTTTCAAAGGTGTCGTGCCAGCTTTGATTGCGATATATTTCTTCAATATTGGCATTGACCGATTGTTCACTGATCATAATCAGGTTAATCTGGTTAAGATTGGTGTCGATGGTATTTTTAATGTTTTGGTCAGACTGGTTTTCGATATTATTTAAATTGGTTTGGGCTTCTTTGAGTAATTTTTGGGTGTTGGTTAAACTGGTTTGGGCGGTCTGGAGTTCGTTGTCAATGGAGTCCTGGGTGAGTTGGTAGTTGATCTGGGCGGAAGTTAGGGCGGTTTGAGCATTATTGACATTGGTTTCTTGGACAGCAATTTCTTCAGGACGGCTGCCTTCTTGGGCTTGTTGTAGTTGAGCTTGGGCGACATTGACGCTGGCTTGCGATTGGGCTAATTGGCTGTTTAATTCAGAAGTGTCGAGACTGGCGAGCACTTGGCCTTGTTTGACGTCATCGCCAACTTTGACATTGACCGAGTCGATGGTGCCGGCTGATTTGAAATTAAGATTGAATTCTTGGGCTGGTTCAATTGAGCCGGTTACTTCTACACTTTGGACGATGTCTTGAATGGAAGCGGCTTCAGTAATGTAGGGATTGGTGGGTGGTTTAGTAAAATAACTATAGGCGATACCGCCACCAATCAGAATAATGATAGTAATAACCCAAACCCACCAATATGAGCGTTGGCGGGGCTTGATCAGTTGTTCGTTGTTTTCTGGTTCTTTAGTTTCGTTTTTAAACAAGGGAGAAATTAATTAATAATTTTCTTTTCTATCTCGGCTAATTCTTCGGTGATGCGTTTTAACATTTTGGAAATGTTTTTGGCTTTCAAGATTACTATACTTTCCAGTTGGGAATTATTGAAGACAATAAATTGATCGCCGGTTTTGATTTTTAGCTCCTGGCGGAGTTTGGAGGGAATAACAATTTGGCCTTTGGGGCCAATGGTGGTAGTGCCGAAACATTTGATGTTTTTGTGCACGATGATTTATTTTTAATGACTAATGGCTAATTTAAGTAAGAAATGTAATACATTTATATAATATGGCGAATGATGGCTGACTGTCAACGATATAAAAAAATCTTCCCGGTAAGGGGAAGATTTTTTAGTAAATTATTTTTGTAATAGTCGATTGACGTAGGATGGTTGGGAAGATTTGGGAATCGTGGGGGCGTAATTATCATTATTTTGTTCTAGTTTGACTTTTTTGGCGAAATATCTGGAAAGTTTTCTGGCGAAGGAGTTAATCATTTGTTTCCAAAGAGGGGCGTTGAGTTCTTCGATGATCTTTTTTATGGTTGGATCAAGTGGGGTATCATTGGTATCGAATGTGTTAAATTTCTCGGTCTTGGTTATGTCAGGAAGTGTATTTTCTGGTTTCGCCGATTTGTGATTAAGGATGAAGCTTTTCAGGTTGAGTATTTCTTCTATATTATCATTATCGTCTTTTTTGTCTGATAAATCTGGGATATTTTCTTGATTAGATGGTTGTTTTTGTAGGGCAAGCAGTTGTCCGTTGGTAATTTTCTGGCATTCTTCTTTATTTAGGGTTGGTATATCGTCTGGATTGGCTAGAGGGTTAAGGGTGGAATATATCTTTTCTCCTTTTTTCCCTTCGGCGGTAAGAATTTTTCTTCCTTGATTATCAAATTGAGACTTCATAGTCATTTTTTATTATTTTAAGATGTCTTTACTCTATCATGATTTGTTTGATATGTCAAGGTTTGTGGGGGGATAAGGTGAGATGAAAAAGGAATTCTATATTTCCTTTTGGGCCTTTGATGGGCGAGGTGGTCTGGGCTTTGATCTGGAAATTATTACTTTGACAGAAGTTTTTGAAGAGATTGATTATTCCCTGGTGGATTTTGGGGTCGCGGACCACGCCTTTTTTGAGATTTTTTTTACTGGCTTCAAATTGTGGTTTTAGGAGGCAGATGATAGTTACATTTTTGGAGGGGTGGTGAGATGGAAGGAGTTTTTTGAGGTGGTCGAGGATGATGGTTAGGGAAATAAAGGAAACATCGATGGTGAAAAGATCGATTTTGTCTGGTAGTTTTTCCAGAAGGCGGAAGTTTTGTTTTTCGGTGGAGATAACGCGGGGGTCTTTTTTTAATTTGTCGGCTAACTGGCCGTGACCGACATCGATGGCATAGACTTTTTGGGCCCCGTTTTGCAACAGACAGTCGGTGAAACCTCCAGTGGAGGCGCCGATATCCATACAAACCATGTCTTGAGGAATGATTTTGAATTCTTTTAAGGCATGCTCGAGTTTCAATCCGCCCCGACTGACGTATTTTAATGGTTCCTTGATGATGATTTTGTCGGTGCTTTTGACGGGTTGGGAGGGGGTGATGGCGCGTTGTTCATTGACAAAGATTTCGCCGGCGCGGATCAATGTTTGGCCCTGAGAGCGGGATTCGACTAATTTTCTAGTGGTGAGTTCGAGGTCCAGGCGTTGTTTTTTGGGATGGGAGGGTTCCATTGATATTTGATCAGTTGGTATAAAAGATTATTGAATAGTGTTGGTTGCCTTCGGTAGAGACGTAGCATGCTACGTCTCTACACGTGGCAATCGTACTAATGTTTGCGTTAACATTTACGCGTAAAACAATCATATCCAAATCATATTTCACCTGAATTATATGGTATAGGGAGGGGGAAGTACAGGAAAAATGGGTAAAAAAATAATCCCCAGCGTTTTGTCGCGGGGGATTATGTGGGTCAAAGTTTATTCGATCAGAATACATTTGACAACTTTGGCAGTGTTGTCGACTGTAATTCTGAATTTAACTTCGGCCGATCCTGCCTCATAAAAGAGGGAGGATTTAAGATTTAAGTCAAAAGGTAGAGTTATGTCTTCTAATAAGACAGAATTACCACCAATTGACTTAATTGGTAAACTGGACTCAAACAATAAGTTTGACCCAGAATTTATTTTTATTGTGACTTTTTGGTCTTTTTTTATGTAAAAAATAGTCTCCCCTTCTAAGGAGGAAAAATCTATAAAGCCTGGGGAGACATATTTTTTTGTCTCTTGGGAAAGGGGGATAGGTTGAGTGGTTTGAGGAGTTTGGTAATTATAGTTATTATTTGTATAACTATAATTACCATTGTAATTACTATCCTCCGGCCACGGGTTGGCCGGGTAGGCCTGTTCCGGGTGAGGAATGTGGCCCGGATAGTAATTACTTTCGATGATATCAGGAATCTGATTAATTTTTTCCTTGATATCATCTTGGCTCAGAGCATCCTTGACGGCACCAGTAGTATTGTATTTTGGCTGAGTGCCGTTTACATTCCCATATTGGGTATTTACACCACCTAAGGATGCTTCAGTGTCTTCTCCGGAAGTGGTCCATGAATAGCTTTCACCATTGGGAACAATGATGAAGTCTATATTCATGTCCACATGAACGGTGGTGGTGGGAACGTTGATTCCAAAGCCCGAGAAATTCGCATTGTAATTTTTATTTGTCTGATAATAATTTGGGCGAATCATCACCAGATAAGAGGGGATAAGCCTGTTCCCGATCTTGAATGCTGTTGCCAAATTATAGTTTGGATCATGGAACATTTCCAATATCTGATCCATTTGATCCAAACTGTCCATCTCAAATGTGATAACCGTATATCCCATTTCGCTCAGGATACGCTTCATTTCATCTCGGCAAAATTGGTCTGTGGAATAAACAGCAATTATTATCTCATTTTTGTCCTGAGCGGTGCGGCCGACTGCTTCCGGGCTGAAAAGAAAAATTCCTCCGAAGAGGACTGCTAAAAAAATTAATACAGATGCAATTCTAGTGATCATTACGATCACTCCTTTCTTTTTAAAATTTATTTTATTTTAAAAAAATATAAAACCAAATTTGTAAGGTTCAAAACATCGTTATTATGGGATATTCGAGTGGAAATATCAAGGTTAATTATGGTGAATAAAAATATACTATGGGGGATTTATTTTATTAACATTGATTGATGATTTATAATGAGGATTAGAAAAGAGAATTAACAAATAAGTAAATTTGTATGTCGGGACATAGCAAGTGGTCAACTATTAAGAGAAAAAAAGGGGCGATTGACGCCAAGAAGGGGCAGATTTTTACAAAACTGGCCAAAATGGTGGCGCTGGCGGCGCGAGAGGGAGGGGCCGATCCGGATATGAATTTTCGGTTGAAATTGGCGATGGACAAGGCCCGGGAAGCCAACATGCCGGCGGACAATATCAAGCGGGCGATAGAGCGGGGTAGCGGTCAAGGGAAAGAAGGGGAACAGATTGAAGAGCTGGTGTACGAGGTATTCGGACCGGAGGGGTCGGCGGTGCTGGTAACGTGTTTGACCGATAATAAGAATCGGGCTTTGAGCGAGATTAAGGGCGTTTTTTCCAAATTGGGCGGAGCGTTGGGATCGGTGGGGTGGATGTTTATTAAGCGGGGACAGGTGGTGGTGAAAAAAAACGGGAATGCTGATTGGGAGGAAATAAAATTAGAGTCGATTGATAACGGGGCGATAGATTTTACCGAAGATGATGAGACGGTTGATTTTTATGCCGAGGTGGCTGATTTGCAGAAGTTGAAAGATTGGTTGGAGGGTAAGAGTTTACCAGTGGAATCGGCGGCGTTGGTTAATTTACCCAAGGATTTAATTCAGGTGAATGATCAAGATAAGAAGGAAAAATTGATTAATTTTTTGTCAGCTTTGGAGGATCTGGATGATGTGGATCGAGTGGAAACGAATGTGGATTTTGGATAATAATTTATAATATATGATCATTTTGGGTATCGATCCGGGAATGGCAACGACCGGTTATGCAGTAGTGCATTTGCATAGTATGGATATGCGTTTTAACCCTGGCACAGAAAATAATGTTTTGGATTACGGTGTTATATCGACAAAACCATCACAAGGCAATGGTGATCGTTTGCAGGAGATTTATGAAGGGGTGAGGGAGTTGATTGATAAGTATCAGCCCCAAGTAATGGCGGTGGAAAGTTTATTTTTTTATAACAACCAGAAGACGGCCATGATGGTTGGACAGGCACGGGGAGTGGTCTTATTGGCTGGTAATCAGGCTGGTTTGGAGATTTACGATTATACACCCAAGCAGGTGAAACAGGCGGTGGTGGGATATGGGGTGGCTAAAAAAAATCAGGTACAATTTATGGTAAAGAATATATTTTGCTTGGAGGATATTCCTAGGCCGGATGACGCGGCGGATGCTTTGGCGGTTTGTTATTGTCATGGCATGCAGATAGGGGCACGCAGCAGCGTGCCCGTACAAAATAATTAATTGGATGATTTGTTATTGATTAATCATATGGCGAGAAAAGTAAATAATATTTTGTATGCGGTGAGTGAATGCGTGCCTTTTGCCAAGGCAGGTGGTATTGCTGATGTGGCGGGGGCTTTGCCGGCAGTGTTAAAAAAAAGAGGTTACGATATTCGAATCTGTATGCCATTGTATGGCTTGATTGATCGGGAGAATATTGATTTAGAAAGGGTAGCCGAAGGATTGGTGGATCAGGTGGGATACAAGGAATACAAGTTTGATGTTTATCGAACCATTTCTTATGAAGGAGTGGAGGTATATTTTATTCATAATCATAAGTTGTTTGGTTCGCGTAAGGATATCTATGGTTATAAAGATGATAACTTGCGGTTTTATATGTTTAGTCGGGCGATATTGCAGTTTATTAAAAATAGTGATTGGCAGCCGGAGGTGATTCATTGCAACGATTGGCATACCGGTTTGATTCCATATTTTTTGCATTATGATGATGATTTTAGTGGTTTAGGAAAAATGGCCACTTTGTTCACCATCCATAATTTATCGTATCAGAAAGCCAGTGTGTCAGAATATGATCAGCGTTACGGTCAGGATGATGGTGAGGGGTATATTGAGCCAAAACTGGCTTCAATTCGTCAGGCTAATTTTGCCAAACGGGGGATTATGTATGCCGATATGATCAATGCAGTGAGTGAGCAATATGCACAGGAGATATTGACCGAAGAATTTGGCATGGGTTTGGAGAAAATATTGCAGCGACGCCAAAAAAGCCTGTGGGGTATTTTGAACGGGATAGATTATTTTAAGTTTGATCCCGCTAGTGATCAGTGTTTGGCAGTAAATTATGATGAGCATAATTTGGCTGGTAAATATGAAGATAAACTATTTTTACAGAAGAAATTTGGTTTACCTCAAGAAAAAGATTTGCCTTTGTTTGGAGTGGTGAGTCGTTTGGTGGGGCATAAGGGTTTTGATTTGATGAGTCGGGTGGTAAAAGTTCTTTTAAAAATGCCGATGCAGATGGTTATTGTTGGGAGCGGTGAACGGCAGTATATGAAATTGTTTGAAAATTTAGCCAAAAAATATCCCCAAAAGTTAGCGGCTCATTTGGAGTTTAGTGAAGAAGTAGCTAGTTGGATATTTGCGGGTAGTGATATGTTTCTGATGCCGTCCAAGTTTGAGCCTTGCGGATTGACGCAATTAATCTCTTTGCGATATGGAACGGTGCCAATTGTGCATGAGGTGGGCGGTTTATCGGACACAATTGTTGATTTTGACGTGGTGTCTCGGCGGGGCAATGGTTTTGTTTTTGATAATTATCATGAGTTGAATTTTTACGGCGCGATTATTAGGGCGTTGGAACATTATAAAAATAAGGATGTGTGGGAACCGTTGGTCAGAAGTATCATGCAGGACCGGTTTTCTTGGGAAAAGTCGGTGGATGAGTACGAGAAAATATATAAAAAGGCTCTGGAAAAAGTGGCCGATGTTTGATAAACTTCCCGCGGGGGTGAGGAAATTACCAATTACCAATGACAAATTGCAAATTACCAATTGTAAATTACAAATAATGAATTGAATTAGTTATATATCATTTATTTTAATTAATGGCAGCAAAAGTTTGGCTGGTGGTGTTATAGTGGATCTGTCTAATAATAGTTAGTTTTATGGCTAGCCATATAATTAAAATAAATGATATATGACTAATTCAATTCATTATTTGTAATTTACAATTGGTAATTTGCAATTTGTCATTGGTAATCGGTAATTTATGATTAAAAATGAGTGGTTATGAAAAAAATATTATGGGCGATTTTAGTGTTGTTATTAAATATTGCTCCAGCAGTCGCGCAGGAGGAAAATATTTTAAAAGAAGAAATACGGACGCGGATTTTATCACCGGTGGGAAAACAGATTGTTTTTGACGCTGGTGAGATGGTTAAGGAAAATATCAATTATGATGAGTATCACTGGAGTTTTGGTGATGGTGGGAGCGCGGAGGGAAAAGGTGTGCTGCATAGTTATATGCAGCCGGGTTATTATGAAGTGAAACTGGCGACGACGAAGGAGGATCTTGGGGATAATTATTATATTGATGTTTATATTTATAACAGTTTGTTTGTGGGAGTGATTGATAATAGTATTGACCGTGACTATGTGTCTTCGGTGGAGAACTATGTTTTTGAGCGGGGAGCATTGTTTTGGATTATCGGGGGGGTGGATAAAAATGTGACAGTGGATGAGATTGTTGATGAAGTTATTTCCAATAGTGAGATTGTCAATAAAGCTAGCGGAATGGTGGTGTGGGGGGCGGGTAATTTTGGCCTGGATTTATTGGTCAAACTATCTCAACGAAGTGAGATTGATTTTGGTGATCTGAATGTCGCCATTGTGACGGCGGGTCGGTTAAGTAGCTTAACTAAAACGGCATATTCATCTTTTAATTTAGTTAATCCTCAGTCATTGATTTTGATTGGTGATAACGCGTTAAAGAATATTGTCAATTTGTCAGATACGGATGGTTTTGTATCTAGTTTGGAAGAAGAAGCTTTGGCTTATGAACTGATTGGTATCAAAGATCGTTTTCGTTTGGAGCCGGTGGCGAGTTGGATGTTGATGACGAGATTGATTAGTTATATTTTGTTTAAGGGGGTACCGCTATCAACTATTGCTTTGATTCTGACTATTCCAATCATTGCTTTATTGATTGCTCTGGCCAGACAGGTGGTGGGTATCAAAGCTTTTGGTATTTATGTGCCTTCTTTGATTACTTTGGCTTTTTTGGAGAGTGGATTGCGATATGGGACGGTAGTTTTTTTAGTGGTTTTGGCGGTGGGAACTATAGCGAGATTGGTTTTGAAAAAACTGCGGATATTGTATTTGCCGCGGATGGCATTGATTTTGACAGCGGTAGCTTTGGGATTATTGCTGATGATGGGAGTGGCCTCATATTTTAATGTTAGTGGATTGAAAACTTTATCGATTGTGCCTCTCTTGACCATGGTTATTTTGACGGAAAAATTCGTTTCGGCCCAAATTCGTTATGGTTTTGGTCCGGCGCTGAAATTAACTTGGGAGACATTTGTTTTGTCAGCGGTATGTTATTTGTTGGTGGGTTGGGAAAGCCTGAAAGTATTTATTGTGTCTTACCCGGAGTGGTTGTTGTTGGTCATTCCAATCTTGATTTTATTGGGTCGTTGGACGGGATTACGGGTGTTGGAGTATTGGCGGTTTAGACGAGTGATTAATAAATAAATATGTTTTGGGCGCGGGCGAAAAAATTATTGGGGATGAACGCACGGAATTTGTTGTTTATTCGGCCGAATAATTCTCGGTCGACGATTCGATTGGCTGATGATAAGTTGGCGACGAAGCGATTATTGCGACGGAATAAGATTCCGGTGGGTAAAGTGATGGCTTCGTTTGATGTGTTTTCGGATGTGGAAGAATTTGATTGGACTAGTCTACCGAGTAATTTTGTGATTAAGCCTAACCGAGGTTTTGGCGGGGAGGGGATATGGGTAATCAAGGGAATGACCAGGAATGGGTGGAAGCGCAGTGATGGAATGGAAGTTGATATTGAGGCGATAAAGAATCATATTTACAACATTTTTGATGGTAATTATAGCTTGGGAAATGTTTTTGATACGGCCTATATTGAGGAAAAAATAAGTTTGCATTCTCGTTTTAAAAAATTAACTTATGGTGGTGGTATTCCGGATGTGCGGGTGATTGTTTATAACATGATCCCAGTGATGGCAATGTTACGTTTACCGACGGAGATGTCTCGGGGTAAGGCCAATTTACATCAGGGGGGAATTGGTGTGGGGGTAGAAATTGCTTCCGGCATTACTACTAAGGCGTTTGTCAAACTTTGGGACCAAATGATTACTCGTTATCCGGGTACGGAGAAAAAATTGCATGGTATTAAAATACCTTTTTGGAAAGAAGTGTTGGAAATGAGTGTGAAGTGTCAGCAAATTTCTGGTTTGGGTTACTTGGGGGTAGATATTGTGTTAGATGAAAAAAAGGGTCCGATGGTGTTGGAAATCAATGCCCGGCCAGGGCTCGATATCCAAAATGCTAATTTTTTGCCCTTGCGTTCGCGTTTATTGCGAGTAGAAGATTTGCATGTTAACAGTGTGGAAAAGGGGGTGCGAATTGCACAGGAGTTATTTGGTGGTGAAGTTAATATTGGGGCCAAGAAAGATTATGGTAAAAGTGTTTTGGACTGGGTGCAGCCGGTGGAATTTATTGGATTAGATAAAAAAAAGTTGCCAGTGATGGCCAAAATTGACACTGGTGCCTGGCGAACTGCAATCTGTCGAACTTTAGCTGATCGATTGAAATTAAAAAAACCGATTCAAAAGAAACTGGTAAAATCAGCTTTGGGTCGGGAAGAAAGGGAAATTTATGAAGTTAAGATGGTGTTGGGTAAAAAGAAAATTACCACTCAGGTGTTTGTAGCCGATCGGCGTAATTTGAAATATGATGTAATTATTGGTCGACGTGATTTACAGAATTTTTTAATTAATCCGAAAGAGAAATGAACGAGTTCGGTAAACCAATAATTGATATGATATTAAAATAATTCACACCACTCGTTATGATACTAATATTAATTTACACAACTTATAAATGATTAATTTTGTGCAAGGAAAATTGGTGGCAGTTGATTTGAATCGATTGGTTATCGATGTGGGTGGAGTTGGTTTGGGGGTGGTGGTGAGTAAGAGAATAATCAATAGTTATGCTAATAGGATTGATCAACCGGTAAAGTTGTGGACTTTTTTAAAATTGACTGATGATGAAATGATTTTGTTTGGTTTTACTAGTCAGGCCGAGGTGGGTTTTTTTTGTCAATTGATCAGTGTGTCGGGCGTGGGACCAAGATCGGCGTTGAGCGTGATGGATTTAGGAGAAATGGAGATGGTAAGTGAGGCCATTGATCAGGCTCGGGTTGATTTTATTACCAAAGCGGTGGGCATTGGCAAAAAAACGGCCCAACGGATAATTGTTGAATTGAAAGGTAAATTGGTGATGGAAGATGAGGTTAGTTTGGATAAGGAGGTAATTGAAGCGCTGCGGACTTTAGGTTTTAAAAAAAGTGAATATCAAGATTTAGTTGCCTTATTGCCTGAAGAGATTAAGACAGTTGAGGAAAAAGTTAGTTGGTTGTTGAAAAAATTGGGAAGATAAATTTTAGAATTTTGCTAATAAATCACCAATGACAAATTGCAAATTACAAATAATGAATTGGATTAGTCATATATCATTTATTTTAATTAATGGCAGCGAATGTTTGGCCTCGGTGATGGTTATTTCTAAATATCAGTAATTTTTTTTGCGGCTAGCCATATAATTAAAATAAATGATATATGACTAATCCAATTCATTATTTGTAATTTGTAATTTGTCATTGGTAATTATTATTTATGTCAGTTGAATCGACAAAAAAAATATTAGATCCCAAACATATTCAAGATGATGATTTTGAATTGAGTTTGCGGCCCAAGACATTTACTGATTATCTGGGGCAAAAACGGGTGAAAGACAATCTACTGGTTTATGTTCAGGCCGCCAAGAAGCGACAGGATGTTTTGGATCATGTGCTGATATATGGACCGCCGGGTTTGGGAAAAACGACTCTGGCCGGAGTTTTGGCAGTGGAGATGGGCGGTAATATGCGGATTACTTCTGGTCCGGCCATTGCCAGAACGGGTGAGTTAGCTTCGATTTTAACTAATTTACAGGCTGGCGATGTTTTGTTTATTGATGAAATTCATCGTTTGTCAAAAATGGTCGAAGAAGTTTTATACGCGGCCATGGAAGATTTCGCGGTGGATATATTGATTGGTAAAGGGCCGGCGGCTAAAACGGTGCGATTGAATCTGGAGCATTTTACTTTAGTGGGGGCGACAACCAAGATTGGTAGTGTGTCTTCGCCGCTGCGGGACCGATTTGGGGTGGTGGAAAGATTGGATTTTTATACCAGCCAGGAGTTGCAGGGCATTTTGAAAAAATCGGCGGAAAAATTGGCGGTTGATTATCAAATTGATGCTTTGCAATTGATTGCCGATTCGAGCCGGGGTACCCCGCGAGTAGCCAATCGTTTATTAAAGCGACTGCGAGATTTTGCTTTAGTTAAAGCTGATGGCGTGATCACGTTACCAGTGGTGCGAGAGGGCTTGCAGGCTTTAGGGGTCGATGATTGTGGTTTAGATTATTTTGATCGTTACTTACTAAAAGTAATGAGCAGTAAATTTGGTGGCGGGCCGGTGGGGTTGGATACTTTAGCGGCTTCAACTAGTGAAGATCGAGAGACGATTGAAGAGGTGTGTGAGCCTTATTTGTTGCGATTGGGTTTGATTGAAAAGACTCACCGAGGTAGAAAGATTACCCGAGCGGGAAAAAAATATTTATTGGATCATTGATGCCTGTTTTATTATTCACGAGTGGTATGAATTGCCTTTCGCACTCATATAATTTTTTGCTTCCAAAACTCGCTACTGTCGGACCGGGACTATGATTAACGCTCAGACAGGTTGTCCGCAAAAAATTATATGAGTGCGAAAGGCAATTCATACCACTCGTGAATAATAATTTGAAATTTTATAGCATGATTTTTTTATTCAATTGTTATGACTTTGTAGGCTTGGTAATTCGTTATATAATATAGATAAGGAATAAACAGCGAAAATATGGATCTATTGTTTGCAATTACGTTGATAGTATATGCCTTGTTGATGTTGGTTCTGCTGGTGTTTAATGTAATGGCGATTCGCCATATTTTGCGTTATCGGTTTAAAGGGGACGTTTCCATGGGAGTATTGTTGGGTTATGTTTTAGTCATCGCGGTTTTGGTTTTGGTGACGACTTTTTCATTGATGGCTTTGGGTGTGAGTAGTTTTATAGGAGGTGGGGTATGAGCCCAGTTGATTTAGATGCTATTCGTTTTCCCGGTCAGCAGACAGATGAGAGAGTATTTTTGTTTTTACGGCGACATTGGATTTCTTTTGTGGGGCCGGTATTGATTGTGATGGTGATGGTCTTGTTACCCATAATAATGACTGTATTTCTGCGTTATCTGACTTTTGATATGGAGAGTGTGCTGGTGAATATATTTCAAGGGTTTGATAGTATTGATCCTGGTTTGCGGGCCAAACAAATGTTGGTGTTTATGTATTCGGCTTATTATTTTTTTGTGGCCAGTTATTTTCTGGTGCTGTGGCTGGATTATTATTTTGATATTACCATTGTTACTAACGAAAGAATTATTGATATTTCACAAATTGGGTTGTTCAATCGAGTGGTGTCGGAATTGTATTTGACTCAGATTCAAGATGTGTCAGGTAATCAGAAGGGTTTTTTACAGAATCTTTTTCACTATGGTGATGTGATTATTCAAACGGCGGGTGGGAAGAATAATTTTGTGATTGATCATGTGTCCGATAGCTATGGGGTGGCCAGAAAGATTGTTGATTTGCAGGAGGCGCTGATGGAAAGAAGAATTTCGGTTGATGACGCGGTGAAGGTGGAATGATGATGAATGACGAATGACGAATTGGATTGGTCATTTATCATTTATTTTAATTAATGGCAGCAAATGTTTGGCCGGTGGTGTAATGGTGGAACTGTCTAAAATTAGTTGGTTTTATGGCTAGCCATATAATTAAAATAAATGATAAATGACCAATCCAATTCGTCATTCGTCATTCGTAATTTTGTATGGATATATTTAATTTATCGACATATAGTTATGATTTGCCGGAGAAATTTATTGCCAGCAAATTGAAGCAGCCACGGGATACGTCACGATTGATGGTGATGGATCGGTGTCGCGGGAGTTATTCGATTCGGGATGAATTTAAATCTATCATTGATTACTTGGATGATAATTGTGTTTTGGTAACTAATAACACGAGGGTTTTTCCGGCCCGGGTGGTGGTGGAAAAGAGGGAAACAGGGGGGAGGGGGGAGATGTTATTTGTCCGTTGTATTGAAGGTCAAATTTGGGAGGTGGTGGGGCGACGGGCGAGCAAAATGCAGCCAGGAGATGTTTATTGGTTGGTGGTGGGTGATAAAGAATGGCCACTCCCGATAAAAAAAGTATTGGATGGGGCGAGGCGATTGGTGGATGTGGGCATGGATTGTGGGGCGTGGGAGCAGATATTATCAGTAGCGGGGCAGGTGCCGTTGCCGCCGTATATCAAAAAAGATGATAATTATAATTATCGGGATGATTATCAGACGGTTTTTGCCAAGCAAACAGGGTCAGTAGCGGCGCCAACAGCCGGTTTTCATTTCACGCCGGAGTTGATTTCCAATTTGAAAGCCAAGGGAGTGATATGGGAAGAGATAACTTTGCACGTTGGTTTGGGAACTTTTTTACCGGTGCGAACGACGGATATTAGAAATCATCAGATGCACCAGGAACAAATTTTGTGTGATTTGGACAAGTTGCATCGATTAAATAAGTATAAACTGGACAAAAAGCGAATAGTGGCGGTGGGGACAACTAGTGTGCGGTATTTGGAGTCTTTGGTAGGAACGAACGGATTATTGACGTCCAATCCGGGGGTGGGACAAACGGATATATTTATTTATCCAGGTTATAAATATAAATTTGTAGATGAAATGATCACTAATTTTCATTTGTCACAATCAACGTTATTGATGTTGGTAGCGGGTTTTATTTATGCCGGCGGCGTTTATCAAACTGAAATGGAAGCGGTGGAATTTTTATTAAAGTCGTATCAGGTGGCCATAAAAGAAAAAATGCGTTTTTACAGTTTTGGTGACGCGATGTATATTTATTAATCTCTAGTTAATCTTTTATTTAAATTAACCTAATGTTGTTTAGGTTATTTTTATATTATGTTGGTTAATAATTATTTGTATGTGTAAAGTGGCTAAAAAAATCTGGGTTTGGGGGTTGATTGTGGCTATCATTAGATTGGGTTTCTTGGTATCGATGGCACAGGGGACAGAAAGTGAATGGTCGGTCAGTGAAGTAATGGCTAATCCAATTGATGAGAAGTCGGATGAATTTGTGGAGTTCTATTATGACGGCGAAACAGAGGTGGATTTGGAAGGATGGAGTATGGCTGATGGTGCGGAAGGTGACGGTTTGATTGACTTTACGGGAAGCGGTAATGATGGACGTTTAGGCACAAAAATAGAAAAGGGTAATGTTTTGCTGGTAGTGGATGCTGATTATGCGGGTTTTTATAACCAGTGGTTGGTAGATGAAGTTGATTTGTCACGAGTGGTGATGTTGACGACAATTGACGGTAATATTGGTAATGGGATGAATAATGCGGGTGATACAATCAAATTAATCAATGCGGCTGGGGAGGTTAAGGCCCAATATGTGTGGGATAGTGACGTTGGCAACGGGTTGTCTTGGGAAAATGTGGGTGGAAAATGGGTAGTTAGTGATCGCGAGATGGGTCATTCGTTTGGTTTAGTAAGATTGGACGAGTCTTTGGAGGAGCCGAAAATTTTGGATGAACCCGTGGAGGAGGAAGAAGTAATAGAAGAGGCGGATAATGAATATCAATTATTAAATAATATCGCGGAAGTCGATGATTGGCCATTGATGACCAAGGTGGAGTTGGAGGGAGTGGTGAGTGTGGATTATAATAGATTGGCAGCAGATTATTTATGGATTGGTGATGATACGGGTGGGTTGGGATGTAAAATTAGTTATGATCCTGATGTGGTGGTGGGAGATCGAGTTTTGATACAGGGATATGTAAGGGAATTAACTTACCATCGGGTGTTTGAAGTTGATAATATTCATTATCTGGGTGCGGATTCAGTGGTAGTGGCGACAATCGATGGGCAAGAGATGAGTGAATATGAAGATCGGTTGGTAAAAGTGTCGGGAAGGATTTCAAAGGTGGATGGTTCGAGTTGGTATATTGATAATGACGGGACGCAATGGCGAGTATATCTTAAAGACGGAATGGATTTGAACGGATTGGAAGTGAAAAAGGGTGACGTGATTGAAGTAACGGGTTTAGTAAATGAAATAAAATCTGGTTGGCGGATTTTGCCCCGTTCCTCAACTGATATTTTATTGACGAGTAAGCAGTCTGGACAATTATTACCAAGTGTGGGTTTTGATTATCAAAAAATATGGTCCAAGATAGTCAATTATTTTGTGTTGAAACTAATAACGATCAAGAGACTAAATCTTGGGGGGTAAAATGTGGGCAATGGCTAAAAAATCGTCACGAGGTGTTGAGTCTAATTGGCGATTTGGGGGCGGGAAAAACTACATTTGTTCAAGGCGTGGCGATTGGTTTGGGCATAAAAGAACCGGTCAAGAGTCCGACTTTTGTCATGTTAAAAGAATATAATTATAATGGGGGGCGATTGATTCATGTCGATGCTTATCGCTTACCAAGTAATTTTGAGGATATTGGCTTGGAGGATTATTGGGGTCAGGCTAATGTGTTGATTGAATGGGCGGAAAATATCGTTGGTTTGTTACCGGCTAATAATATTAATATTTCTTTTACCCATTTGGCTCAAACTAGGCGACGAATTTGTTTTGCGGGGATTTTGGCCGGGGTGATGCAATAGGAAAAGCTGTCGGACCGGGATCATGATTAACGCTTAGAGACAGGTTGTCCGCTATAAAATTATATGAGGGCAAAATATAATTCTAGGTAACTCCATTAGGAAAATAAAAGTTGATTTGATATGAGTATTGATCATAAAAAAAGGATTTTGGCGGTGGATACTACGACGGATATTTCCAGTATTTGTTTGGCTACCGAAAGTTTGGTTTGGTTTGGTAATCGAAATCAGTCCCAACAGTTATTGCTAAATATTGAGGGTTTGATGAAAAAAAGAGAAATAGATTTTAGCCAATTAGATGGTTTAGCGGTGGTGGTGGGGCCTGGTTCTTATACTGGAATTAGGATTGGGGTGAGCGTGGTAAACGCGATGGGTATGGTGACCAATTTGCCGGTTAAATTTGTTGATGGTTTGCGCGCGCAAGCGTGGTTGGCCAATGATATTTATTCAGTTAATGATAAAATAAAATTGATTTATAGTTTAATTTCCGCCGGTGCCAATCGAGTGTACGCGCGTATTTATCGCCGGGATGATGATGAATTGTCGCCGGCCGGTGATTATTCTATTGGCAGTATTGATCAGCTGATTAGCGGTGATGCTCAGGATGATGATATTTTGGTGGTGGGAGAGATTAACGATCAGGTTGATAATTGGTTGAAAAGTAATGGAGTGGGTAATATATTTCGTTTAACCAGTGATGTGAAAAAAGGTCGGGCGGGGGCGATGGAACAACATTTTTCTCAACTGAGGGTAAATAAAAACAATTTGGCGATCCCCTTGTATTTGCGGGGGGCGGTGTCTGGCCATAATAATTAATGGCCAGACAATTTTAATTTAAATATTTTAGTATTAATTTTGGTATTATGAAAATTCTTATTGTGGAAGATGACAATGAAATCAGTGAATTTTTACGATCAGCTTTGAAGTCGGAATGTATTGAGGCCGATGTGGTGGTCAACGGTAACAATGCTCCGAAAATGATTAGAGACAATGAATATGATTTGATTGTGCTTGATCTGATGTTGCCGGGCTTGAATGGGGATAAACTATGTCAAATGATCAGAGAAGAGGGAAATAATGTGCCGATATTGATATTGTCAGTTGAGTCGGATGTGGGTGATAAAGTTAGTCTATTAAATTTGGGAGCGGACGATTTTTTGGCCAAGCCTTTTTCTTTGGAAGAGTTTATGGCTCGAGCCCACGCTTTATTAAGACGTCCTAAAGCGATGCGGGATGACGTGATTAAATTGGGTGATTTATCGATTGATTCGAAAAGACATTTGGTTACGGTGAAGGATGAAATAATAAGTTTGACCAATAAAGAGTTTTCGTTATTGGAATTGCTGGCCAAAAATCCGGGGGTGGTTTTATCACGATCGAAGATTATTGAGCATGTGTGGGATATGAACGCCGATTTATTTTCTAATTCGATTGAAGTTCATATTTTTAATTTACGTAAGAAAATTCGGGACAAGATGCATCAGGACGTGATACAAACCATTGCTAATCGTGGTTATAAACTAGAATTAATGTCAAATTAATAAAATCTTAAGCTATATTTAATGAGTTTATTGTTATGTTGATATTAGGGGTAATAACATTAACAATTTTAGAAGTGCTTGATTTTTATCGGCGCGGTTTTTTATCGAGCATTGATTTTGGTCGAGATCAATGAAAAAATAATATAAGGAGAGATTAACATGAAGAAGTTAATGAAAAAAGCTTTGGCCAGCAAGAAGTATCGAAAATCTGGTAATTTAGCCAAAGCTGCAGCCAAGAGTGTTGGTGAGGAATATACATACTGGATTAACTAATTTCATTAAAGGTGGCATTTATCGTGTCACCTTTTTTGTTAAGAACGTGAGGTTTTGTGGAAATAAGTAAATATATTAGTCAGACAGAAAGAGAGATATCAAAGAAGCATATTGTAAATATATTGATATTGGGTTTAATAGTTGTTTCTTTGGTGGCTTTTTTGGTTTTATTGGTGCATAAAATTCAATTAAGGGATGAATATACTGGAGAGTCTCCTCTGTATCCGGCGGGAGTTTTATTGCTGGTGGTGGTGATATATCGTTTGTTTCGAGAAAATTATGTTAGATTATCATCTTATCTGTTGTTGTCGGTTTTTATAATGATTACGACGGTTTTGATGTGGAAATCGGGAGTGGAAAATCAGTTTGGTTTATTGTTTTTTGCCTTTCTGATTGCTTTGACTGGTATTTTAGTTGAATTGAAGTATTTTTTATATGTGGTAATATTTATCGCGACGATTTATGTTATTTTGTCTTATTTTCAGATAACGGGTATAAATGATCCATATTTACAGTGGAAGAATTTTGATTTATTGTGGTCGGATACGATTTCCTATATTGCCATGTTTTTTATTATCTCAGTGGTGTCTGGTTTGTATAATTGGGAGATTCATCGATCTTTGCGGCGGGCTTTACTTTCGGAAGAAGAGCTAAAAGAAGAGAGGGATCTCTTGGAAGTAAGGGTGGAACAGCGAACTAAAGAGTTGAAACAGTCACAAATACAGCAGATTGGGCAATTATCTAAGTTCGTGGAGTATGGGCGAAGTATGGTGGGATTGATGCATGATTTGGTCAATCCGGTGACGGCCATATCGTTGAATCTATCTTTTATTGAAAAGATGGGGCAAGACAAGAATAAGATCAAGGAAATGCAGGCCTATGTGCATCGGGCTTTGTTGGCGGCTAAAAAGATGGAAAAATATGTTCTTTCAAGCAAAGAAAAGATAAAGACCAAGCAGAATCAAGCACGCTTTTCAGTGGCGGATGAGATCAATGATGTTTTGTTATTGTTTAATTATAAGGCCAAACGAAGCGGGATAAGTTTGGATTTAAATATTGAAAATGGTTTATATGTTGTGGGTGAGCAAAGTAAATTTGGTCAAATTGTCAGCAATCTTGTTTCCAATGCTATTGACGCTTTTGAAGTAAATCAACGGTCAACTGGAGACAAAAAAATAGCGGTTAATGTTTTTCGCTTTGATAATCTGGTGCAGTTGGTAGTGGAAGATAACGCTGGTGGCATTAAGAAGGAAAATTTAAAGAAGATATTTGAGCCGTTTTTTACAACTAAATCGGCTGATAAGGGGATTGGGATTGGTTTAGCGGTGACGAAAGATATTGTGGTCAATGATTTTAATGGCAAGATTAGTGTGGATAGTAAGTGGGGGGAGGGCACGGTGTTTTATGTTTCGATTCCGGGAGAATAATGATGAATCACCAATGATGAATTACAAATTACAAATAATGAATTGGATTAGTCATATATCATTTATTTTAATTAATGGCAGCGAAAGTTTGGCCTCGGTGATGGTTATTTCTAAATATCAGTAATTTTTTTTGCGGCTAGCCATATAATTAAAATAAATGATATATGACTAATCCAATTCATTATTTGTAATTTGTAATTTGTCATTGGCTATTCTATATGAATATTATAAAAAATATTAAAGCGGGGGTGGAGTTTTTGAATCAACAACAGCGAGCGGACGGTTCGTTTGATAGTTGGAGCTCACCGGTGATTGATAATTTTTCAGGGGCGAAAAAATATCGGACGGTTTTTGCCAATGGTCTGATTTTGCATGGTTTAAATATATGTCAAATAGATGGTTTAGATAAACTTAAAACCAAGTTGTTTAATTTTTTGCGCCGCCAAAAGGGTGAAAATTGGCGGTATAATTATTGGGTAATAAATAGTCGGGAGTATAAGCGATATCGGGTGCCGGATGATCTGGATGATACGTTTGTGGTGTTGGCGGCTTTGTATGGTCACGATAGTGAATATTTGCGTCCAAAAGACTTCGCGGCGATTACCAATGTATTGACGAGTCAGGAGGAAATGGAGGGTGGTCCATACCGTACCTGGTGGGTGCCGGATGATTTTGACGCCAAATGGCGTGATGTTGATGTGGTGGTTAACGCCAATATTGCCTATTTTTTACATTTGAATGCTATACATTTGCCTAATTTGGATAGCTACTTGGATAAAATGATTTTGCAGGACAAATTACAATCCAGGTATTATCCGGATGAATATTCGACCATATATTATCTATCCCGATTCTATCAAGGCAGGTATAAAAATCGGCTGGTGGATTGGTTGGGCAAAAGGAAAAATGAAGTGATGACGGCCAATATATTGAATTTGGCGCTATATGTTTTGGCGACCATTAATTTAGGTATGGAAAATAACCAGCTAGAAAAGATGGTTGATAAAATATTGGCCGAGCAAAAAAATGGTGGCTGGCCGGCGGCCGGTTTTTGTCTGGATCCCATGCTGGGTCGGGAAAAATATTATTCCGGTTGCCAGTCTCTTTCCACCGTCTATTGTCTGGCGGCTTTAGCTAAATATGCTGATAAGTTTCTGATTAAAGTTAAAAAAAATCAGCCAGTCAAGTCAGTAGTAGTAGCAAAACACCAGGTTGTATATGATAATATTGTGAATTTGGCGCGGACTGATTTTGGTAAATTGGCTGGTGATTTGCGGGCGGATAGTCTTAATTTTCTGGATAAGATGGTGAAAAAAGATGAAGATGGTGAAATTGTTTTGTTGCCTTGGGTGGTAGCTTTATCATTATCGACTGTGATTGATAAGAAGATGGTGCAGAAGTTTTGCCAAGCTAGCTTGTATGGTTGGATGGCCTATACTCTCTATGATAATTTTCTGGACGGGGAGGGTGAACCGTGGATGTTGCCGGTGGCCAATGTATGTTGGCAGCGTTTGAATAAGATTTATGCCGATATGGGTAATCCGAAAATGGTGGATCGGATGGAAAAATTATTGAGGATTATGGAAGAGGCGAATAGTTGGGAGGTAAATAACGCTCGTTTATCCGATAAACGGCGAGTTGATAGTAAAAATTTACCGGATTTTGTTGATTACAAGATGATTGCGGAAAAGTCGATTGGTCATGCTTTGGGAGCGATTAATGTGATCGAGTTGGCGGGTGGTACTAGTCGGGATAAGCAAAATATGTATGATTTTTTTATTAATTATTTGATCGCCCGGCAGTTGAACGATGATGCTCATGATTGGGAGGTGGATTTGAGGCGAGGGCAAATTAACGCGGTGGGAGAGATGGCTTTGGGTGATTTTTTTAGGCAAACCCGCCGGCGATATTTTGTTTATGTGCGAGATATTGATAAGTTGCGATTGATTTTCTGGCAGGGTACGATCCATAAAGTGACTAAAATTATTTTGCATAAAACTAAAAAAGCTCGCCGATTGATTGGGCGAGTGAAGGTGGTGGGTGATACAAATTTTTATTTTAAACGACTGGATAAATTGGATGGGGCGGCCCGGTTGGCGATTAGTGAGGCGAGTGCTGTGGAAGAGTTTGTGGATAGCTACAAATGATAAATTACGAATTAAAATGACAAATGACGAATTAAATTAGTCATATATCATTTATTTTAATTAATGGCAGTAAATGTATTGCCAGAAGTGTTATGGTGGATCTGTCTAATAATGGTAAGTTTTATGGCTAGCCATATAATTAAAATAAATGATATATGACTAATTTAATTCGTCATTTGTCATTTTAATTCGTAATTTATCATTTGTTGTTTCTTTGTTTGAGGGCTTCATAGAGAATGATGCCGGTGGCGACGGAGAGATTGAGGGAGTCGGCGATGCCTTGCATGGGTAATTTGATTTGATGGTCGGCGGCGGCTAACCAAGCTGGTGACAGGCCGGTATCTTCGCGGCCGGCGATGATGGCGATGGGTTGTTGGTAGTTGATATCATAATACAGCTGGGGAGCGGCGGGGGTGGTGGCAATGATTTTGATGGAATGGCGCTGGAGAAGTTGAATGGTTTGGTCGGTGGAGGCCAGGTAGACGGGTCGGGAGAAAAAGGTGCCACAGGCCGAGCGAATGACATTGGGGTTAAATAAATCGACTTGGGGGTTGGTGATAATAATGGCGTCAACCAGGGCGGCGTCGGCGGTGCGCAATAGGGCGCCCACGTTGCCAGGTTTTTCGGGTGATTCAATAACGAGAATAAATGGTTGGGGGCTAAATTTAATATTTTTTAGATTGGTGCTTGGTTGTCTAAAAATTGCCAGGCAGCCACTGGAGTTTTGACGGTAGGATATTTTTTGGAATAGTGAGGTGGAAATTTCTTGGGGAATAATTTTTTTTAGAGTAGTTAATTGGGGCTGGCCGGAGAAATAGAGACTGTCGATGTGGATATGACAAGTCATGGCACGTTTGATTTCTCGGATACCTTCGACAATAAATAGTTGACGAGAGTCGCGCTCGGACTTTTTTTTGTTTAACTTTTGGATGAGTTTAATCTGAGGGTTGTCGGGGCTGGAAATAGTCATATGATGATCGATATTTTAAGTGTATTGTATGGTGCTTAGGCTAAATTTGCAATATGGGTCGGTTTGGAAATAGAATTAAATAGTGGTAAATTTGACAGTTAATATATATTTTAAATTATTCTTATGAAGATTGGTTTGGTGGGGTTGCCCAATGTGGGTAAGTCGACATTGTTTAAAGCATTAACAAAAAAACAGGTGGATATTGCCAACTATCCTTTTTGTACAATTTTGCCCAACGTGGGGATTGTACCGGTGAAAGATGAAAGATTGGCGCAAATTGCCCTGATTGAAAAGCCGGACAAAGTGGTGGAGGCGACGGTGGAATTTGTGGATATTGCGGGTTTGGTGGCGGGAGCGAGCCAGGGGGAGGGTTTGGGTAATAAATTCTTAGCGCATATTCGGGAAGTGGATGCAATTGCCAACGTGTTGCGTCATTTTCAAGATGGAGAGGTGGTACATGTGGCGGGGCGAGTGGATCCGAAAGAGGATTTGGAAGTTATTTGGCTGGAGTTGATTTTGGCGGATTTACAGACGCTCAACAAAGCGGTGGACCGATTTGCCAACGCGGCTAAATCGGGCGACAAAGATGATCAAAGGAATTTGGAGGTGATACTCAAAGTTAAGGCGGGATTGGAAGCAGAAAAGTTGGTAACGGCCTTGGGTTTAAATGAGGAGGAGCGACAATTAATTAAGCCACTTTGTCTTTTGACCAGTAAACCAATGATTAACATTTTGAATGTGGCGGAGACAGAGGCAAGTCGGGTGGATTTGGGAGCGGAATTGGGATTGCCAGGGGAGACGGTGGTGTTGTCGGCTAAAATTGAGGCGGAATTGGCGGATTTGAGTGAAGCAGAAGCCGGAGAATATTTGCAGGTGATGAATTTGGGTGACAGTGGTTTGAATCGATTGGTGCGGGTTAGTTATAGCTTATTAGGTCTAATTTCTTATTTTACGGCGGGGCCAATGGAGGTTAAGGCGTGGACGATTACACAGGGAATGAAGGCGCCGGAAGCAGCGGGGGTGATTCATACCGATTTCGAGAAAAATTTTATTAAAGCCGATGTGGTGGATTGGCAGAATTTTGTTGATTTGAAAGGCTGGGAAGGTTGTCGGCAGAAGGGTTTAGTGCGAATGGAGGGTAAAGATTATGTGATGGTGGATGGGGATGTAGTTTATTTTCGAGTGGGAAAATAATTGGGCAATAAAAAAATTAATAATTGATAATGAATAATTAATGAATTGAATATATTAATTTCAATATCATATTAATTTTTGGTTTATAAAACTCGCTCAGGCTTGGTCAGTATTATTTAAGCACGCTCATACAGGTTATAAACCAAAAATTAATATGATATTGAAATTAATATATTCAATTCATTAATTATTCATTATCAATTATTAATTTTTTTATTGCCCAATTATTTCCGTATCGGTGGTGGGCATGGTGGCGATGGGGAGAGAAAAGAGGTGCTGGTTACTATTGGCTATAAAGTAGAGGGTGGTGTCGTCGTTACTAACGATAAGATTGGTGATGGTGTCAAAGGGAGTGGAGGAGTTGTAGACTAAATTGGTGGGTTCAGTGGAAACTAAATCGTAGAGGATTAGTTGATCGGAAGAATTGGGGGAGGAAATTGAAGCAATAATTTGAGTGCTGTTGTGGAGCCAGGCCAGATGATTGATGTTGGCAAAGAAAGGTAGATCAGTGGTGGCTTGTGTCTGCACATCAAGTAAGGTGGTGGCCTGGTTTTTTTTGATACCGACGAGGTATTGGCTATCTGGTGACCAAAGAAAGTCAACGTAAACATCTTTGGTGGGTATTTTGCTAAATTGGCGGGAGATGGTGTCAAAAATATAGATATTACTGACGCTTTGGTCGGTGGGTTTGGTATCGACAACAGCAATTAGTTCAGTACTGGGTGAATATTTGACAATGGCATGGTTAAAACCGGTGAGGTCATAGATCAGTTCTTTATTATCAAGATTAGGTTTGGATTTGGAAAGCGAGTTCTCGCCAGTTTCCGGATCAATGTAATGGTAAATAATTTCTTCTTTGTTGGGATGCCAGCTGGGATTTTTGATTTTATCGGGATAAGTGATCAGAGTTTGGGAAGTTAAATCATATTTAGAGAAATCATAAAGATGATAAATTGTACTTTTGGGAGGACGACTGGTTTGGTAAAGGATGTTTTTGGTTTGAAAGTCAGTTTGGGTATTGTTGTTGACGGAGGTGATAATGCAGGCTTGACGGGCGCTAGGTGCCCAATTGATAGCTTCGATATCGTTGAAAGTATTGGGGGAAATAACGTCTTTGGTCAGATCGGATAGACTGACGCGATAGAAAGTGGTACCAAAATTGGATAGATAACTGATTTCCTGCTGGCTGGCGGCCAGGTGAGCGTGGGAGGTGGGAAAATCAATGACTTTCGTTGGGGTGGGATAGGGCGAAAAAGCCAGGCTTAGACTGGTGGTTTCCTGAGGGTTAACACTAATGGTTGATTGGACCGGAAAAAAATTATTTTTACTGGCTTTGACAGTGTAGGTGCCTGGTTTAAGATCGAGATCAAGCTCACTAGCGGCATCATAGTTTTGGTCATTGATGGTGAGGGAATCGGGGGTTTGGTCAAGGGCGACGGACAGATGCCCGACATTTTTAATGGTGGAGTTGTAAATGGTGACGACGATGACAATTACAATAATGGCAATGATTAGACCAATGATAAGTTTGGGGTTTTTGAGGTAAATAAATATTTGATCAGTCCAGCTGGGTTTGATCGGGCCAGACATGGCGGCCGGCAGATTGTTTGAGTTATTATTTTGATTGGCAGAAGCGATATTGGTCTTTAGTTTTTCGATTTCGTCAATTTTGGGAGCTGGATTTATGGGAACTGAGTTGGGGTTATTTAATTCATCGGCCATGTGGCCCTCCTTTTTTGATAATTAATGAGTTGTGCTAATTAACCATCTCCCTCATGTCATCCCCGCCTTGAGCGGGGATCTCATCATTAAGTTTTGTTAAACGTCTTATTGATGAGATCCCCGATAACCGGAGCGCTCCGCTTCCGGTCGGGGATGACAGGGGAATGACTAATTAGCATAACTCATTAATTTGTAATTATGATGAGCCAATTTTTATTTTAAATATTTTAAATAAAGTGTGTAGTTCATTAATTTTAAGTAGGTAGGCCAGAAGAAAGTAGCTGCCAATTCCTATTATAGAAGATGAGGCGGTTTGAAGAAATAATCCGATTAAAGTGGTGTTGTTAAAAGTGTTTTCAAATAGGTAAAGTGATAGATAGGCGGCCAAACCGGCGAGGACGCTGCTAACGATTATTTTGATGATGGTTGAGTTAAGATCGAGGCGATATTGGGGGAATTCGCGATAGAAAAGGAGGTTGAGGACGATCAGGTTGGCAATGGTGGCGATGGAAAAGGAGAGTGACAGACCGGCTACGCCCATGATGGGTGATAAAACCAGGCTCAGGATGATATTGACGAACATAGCAACCAGGCCGGAGATGAGTGGTTTAGAGGTGTTTTGGGTGGCATAAAAACTGCGGGTAAAAAGGGGCAATAGGGCTTGGAAGGGTAAACCGATAGCAAAGAAACCTAGGGTGGTTAAAGTTTCGGTGGTGGCCTGCCAGCTGAAGGCACCAGTACCATATATTATGCGGACGGTTTGAGCCCGAAAGATATAGAGAAAAATGGCGGTGGGAATTAAGACGAATAATATTTGTTTGGCGGAGCGATTAATTTGATCAAAAAATTGTTTAAATTGACCGTGATTAACGTGTTCAACTAAAGTTGGGAAAACGGCGGTGCAGATGGAGATGGAAAATATACCAATGGGTAAGGATTGAATATTGGTGGCCAAATTAAAAACTGCAATACTGCCACTGGTTAGAGTTGAACCAATAATATTATCAACGGTCAGGTTGATTTGCGTGATGGCCAGACTAAGAGTGGTGGGTATCATGAGAAAAAATATTTTTTTAAATTCGGGATTATTTATATCAAGCTGGGGGAAATAACGGTATCCGGTCAGGATTATTTCGGGGATTTGAACCAGAAGATTGAGAGCGGCGCCAATAATAACACCATAGGCCAGGCCATAGATGCCATAGTGAGGGACCAGAAATACTATGCCGGCGATGATGCCTAAGTTGTAGAATATTGGGGCCAGGGAATAGGAGAAAAATCGTTTGAAGCTGTTGAGAATCCCACCGACAATAGCACTTAGGCCAAAAAAGAGGGGTGAAAGCATCATAATACGAGTGAGATTGGCGGTAGTATTTATTTTTTCCGGGGTAAAGCCCGGAGCAATTATTTCGGTGATCGGTTTGGCAAATATTAGCACAATTATCGAAGCCAGTAGTGTGAAGATGATGATGACGTTGATCAAAATATTGGCGGTTTGGTAGGCATCTTGGTTTTGATTTTTGGATAATAGTTGTTTGAATACCGGGATAAAAGCACTATGGAGCGCGCCCAATATGAGTAAGTTAAATATTAAATCAGGTATGCGGAAAGAAGCATAGTACATATCCAGGGTGTCGCCGGCGTCGAAGGTGCCGGCTAGTAGTCGATCACGAAAAAGGCCGATGATTCGGCTAATGAGGGAGGTGAGGGAAATAATAATGGAAGCAGAGGCGAGTGACTGGGTATAGTTACGTTTAATGAAGGAGAACAATATTGATAGTTATTTTTTTAGTAGTTCTTTAATTCCCAATGTCCAATAGGTGGTAAAAAAAGTGGTGCTGATGCTGCCAATAAGCAGCATGGTAATTATGATGATAAGGATAATTGGACTGCAGATGAGGGCGATAGTGGCAATCTGCAATTTGAGGAGATAGAGCAAAAAGGCAATTAGACCGCCAATGAGACCAAGAATAAGCATAATGCCGATTGATACTATACCGACGGCGAGACCTAAGCCAAGGTTAATCAGCCAGAGCATCGCTACTTTTTTCCAGTTTTGTGTAATTATTTTCCATGCTGAGCTGATAGTAGTGAAGATGGGTTGATTGTTGATGACAATCAGGATCTGGGCGATGTGGAAGACAAGGCCAACGATGATCATTATCACAATGAAGGTCGGGATGGTGAGGAAGAAAAATAAAAATAATAGGATAAAGATGGGGATGGAAACAATGGTGATGGCTAGACCGGCCAGTCCACCTATTAAGCGAACCAGAAAATAGCGCCAGGCGTGGTTTTTGCCAAGGGAGAGGCTGTGTGAGAAAGAAGACGATTTCTTATTATCAATCAGGACAATGCTAGCGATTAGTCCACTTTTGGCTATTAGCCCGATGACATAGAGGGCAATTTTTATGACAGCCAATATTAGGATAACGGTAATAATTATTGGCAGATAGAGGTAAATTTTATCAATAAAATTATCAAAAAATTTGGTGAGTTCAGGTGGGAATTGATCCAGCTGATAACTGGAAGTGTTGAAGTTAAAGTTGGCGCTGTTGCCACCCCCATCTTGAGCTACTCCGCCAATAATGGCTAAGAGACTTAACCACCATAGGTAGCGGTATTTTTTGGTGATATCTAAAGCTTTGTTGATGAGTTGATTGTAGTTCATATTTTAGTAAATAATTACGAATTACAAATTACAAATGACGAATTTAATTAGTCATATATCATTTATTTTAATTAATGGCAGCGAAAGTTTGGCCTCGGTGATGGTTATTTCGAATTATCAGTAATTTTTTTTGCGGCTAGCCATATAATTAAAATAAATGATATATGACTAATTAAATTCGTCATTTGTAATTCGTAATTACTTACTGGTGGTTTTGGGGAAAAATTTGACAAATTCGTTCGCTTCAATGGTTTCAACGTCGAGTAATTTTTTGGATATTTTTTCGAGGGTTTTTTTGTTGTTGATAATAACGTTTTTGGCTTTTTTATAGGAAATTTCGATGAAGCGGCTGACTTCCTGATCGATTTGGCTGGCGGTGGCTTCGGAATAATTTTTTCTTTCCGAAAAGTCCCGACCCAGGAAAACTGTTTCCGAGTTTTGACCATAGGCGACTGGGCCAAGATTGGTACTCATGCCATATTGTTTGACCATGCGACGGGCGATTTCACTGACTTTTTGGAGGTCATTTTCGGCCCCGGTGGTAATGTCTTTAAAGACAACTTCTTCGGCTACGCGGCCACCCAAGGCTGAGGCCATATCGTCGATGAATTTTTCTTTGGAGTAGAGGTGACGGTCTTCTTCGGGCAGGAACCAGGTGACACCCAAGGCCATGCCACGGGCGATGATGGATACTTTATGAACGGGATCGCAGTTGGGCAGCAAATGGGCGACAATGGCGTGGCCAGCTTCATGATAAGCAGTAATTTCTTTTTCGTGCGAGGAGAGTATTTTATGTTTTTTGGCGGGGCCGAGGGTCACTTTTTCCAAGGCGAGGTTGATGTGTTCTTGAGTAACTTCGGTTTTGTTTTCGCGGGCGGTGAGTAGAGCTGCTTCATTGAGCAGGTTACGGATATCGGCGCCGGAAAAGCCCGGTGTTTTTTTGGCAATAATGTTTAGATCGACATTTTTGGCCAATGGTTTATTTTTGGCATGTACTCGAAGGATGGCTTCTCGGTCTTTGATGTCGGGTAGGCCAATATAGATGCGGCGGTCGAAACGGCCCGGGCGTAATAGGGCGGGGTCAAGGACATCGGGTCGGTTGGTGGCAGCCATGACAATGACGTTGGTGTCGGTTTCAAAACCGTCCATTTCGACTAATATTTGATTAAGGGTTTGTTCTCTTTCATCGTGACTACCGCCGAGTCCGGCGCCACGTTGGCGGCCAACGGCGTCGATTTCATCAATAAAAATTATGCAGGGGGCATTTTTTTTGGCTTTGGCGAAAAGATCACGGACGCGACTGGCGCCGACGCCAACAAACATTTCCACAAATTCGGAACCGGAAATACTAAAAAATGGTACCTTGGCTTCGCCGGCGACGGCTTTGGCGATCAGGGTTTTACCGGAGCCGGGGGGGCCATAGAGCATAACACCTTTGGGAATTTCGGCGCCGAGTTTAATAAATTTGCTGGGATTTTTGAGAAAGTCGATAATTTCTTGTAGTTCTTCTTTGGCTTCTTCGGCACCGGCCACGTCAACAAAAGTTATTTTTTTCTTTTGCATATTGGCAATACGGGCTTGGCTTTTGCCAAATGATAGTGCTTGATTGGAACCGTTTTGGGCCTGGCGGAGCATAAACCATAAAAAGCCAATAATTAGGAGAAAGGGTAGAAAGCTGGAAATGAGATTGATCCAAATTTCGCTCGAAGTGGTATCGGTGATATTGATAGCCACTTGATCGGTGGCAATGCCATATTCGGTCAAAGATACGCTGGGTTCTTTGTAGGTTCTTTGTTTGGTACCATCATTGAGGTCAATATCGAGTTGATTGTTTTTAACAGTGATTTTTTGGACTTGGTTGTTTTTGACTTCAGTGACTAATTCGGAAATAGTAATGTTGGTGATGGTGGTTTGATTAGTTGACCAAATGCTGTAAATACCGGCAATAATGGCGGTAATTACTAATAATATGATGATGTTTTTTAGGGGGGAGTTCTTCATAAAAAAATTAGGAATTAGGAATTAGAAATTAGGAATAGGCTGGTTAGTGTTTTTTTGCTCAATCACTAATTACTAATTGTTTAGATTAAACGTAAGTAAATTTTATCATTTTTCTTCCTGATTGACAATTTGTCAAAGAGAATTTTTTGACTGCCGCCTTGGGAATGTAGGAGGATGTTTTGAACTTCAGTAATAATTTTATGAGTGAGTTGTTTGCCTGGGGGAACGAGTGGGGTGATGATGGTTTTAATGATTTCGGTTTGGAGAGTAGGATGGAGTTTTTTATATTTGGTAAGGGATAATATTGTACGGGCACGCCGCAGCGTGCCCGTACCTTCACAATCAACTGTGATTTTATTTAATGATTTAAGCGTTTCTTGGTTGATATAATTCTGTTGGTTGGCGATGATTTGAGATAGTTGGGAAATAGATTGACTGAGATGGGGATTTAGTTTCTGCATGGCTGGAATGAGTTCTTGGCGAATGTAATTACGGGAATATTTAATGTCTTGATTGGTACGATCGGTGCGGTATTTGAGGTGGTGATGGCTGAGGTAGGCGAGAATTTCGGTTTTACTGATATCTAAGATAGGACGAAGGATTTTTCTTTGTTGAAAGTGCATACCGGTTAGGCCGGTTGGGCCGGTACCACGAATAAAATTGAAGATAATAGTTTCAATTTGGTCATCGAGGTGGTGGGCGGTTAAAATATAGGCACAATTTGTTTGGGCACGAATTTTTTCTAGGAAATTATAGCGTAATTGACGTAATTTTTGTTCGGATGGATTTTGGCCGGTGGCTCGTTTGGTTAATTTTTTTTTGGATAGGGGTAAGTTTAATTTTTGGGCGAGGGTGGTGACAAATTTTTCATCTTGGTCGGATTGTTGGTGACGAACGTTATGATTGAGATGGGCGAGATGAAGCTGAATATTTTTTTTTTCTTTAATTTCTAATAATTGATATAGTAAATAGACGGAATCGGGTCCGCCGGACAGGGCGAGTAATAATTTTGAGTTGGAGGGGAGGGGGTGCATGGAGAGAATTAATAATTAATTTAATTATCAGTTGTTTGGTTGATTGAATCAAGAAAAAGACATATATTATATATGTTACAGTGGTTGGGCCAGGATAGCTCAGTTGGTTAGAGCGTGGGACTCATAAGCCCAAGGTCGGTGGTTCGATTCCACCTCCTGGCATTTCTTCGCTATCGCTTGTCACAATTTGCGGGGGCCCCATTTTTTTGAATTTTGATTTGGTTTATTAGTTGTGGTGGTTTGACAGGAGTAAGTTTTGTTTGTTATAGTTTGGTAAGTTCATCTAACTGATTGATGCGGGGTAGAGCAGCCTGGTAGCTCGTCGGGCTCATAACCCGGAGGCCGCTGGTTCAAATCCAGCCCCCGCTATTTTTTTTAAGAATTCTCCTTTTTTAGGAGAATTCTTATATTACAAATGATAATAATTTTAAAATATACTCATACTTTTAATATTTATGTCATATGTAATTTATCATCGGTAACTATTTAAAATATCTCTTTCTGATAGCAATCTTGGCAGTATACAGTTTCGGGACGATCTGGGGGATAGGAAGTTTGAAATTTCTGGGGGCAGGGGTGGGGGTGATTATGATTGACGTTGGTACACTGACATTGTCGATTCCAAAGCTGGAGGGGGTTTCTTTGTTTAACTTTTTGGTAATGGCGGCAATTGGGGCAGAGGTGAGGCAGGGGGAGTTTTTGCTTGATATAAAAAGCAAGTTCGGCGGGGAGGATTTTGAAGGCGACATTGCATTGTTCATGGCAATTGCCTTGATGAGCGCATTCAATGATTTGGTCAAGAATGCTTTCGTCAACTTCATTAATATTGTCAGGTATATTTTGGTGTAAAATGGTGGGTTGGAATTGTTTGGTTTCAGGGTCTTTCCATTTGTAGCCTTGGTTAATAGCTTTATCTTTAGTCGTGGGATAGTATTCCTGGGCAACGGTTTCGTTGTAGGCAAATGGGGCAATGGCGGCGGGGAAAAATTCACCGAATTTATAACTAATTCCTTGTTGATCGGTGTATGGCACAGTGTTCATGTGTTCGATAATTTTGGGTACCAGCTGTTTGTATTCGGTTTCAGAATATTGTTTGTTTAAAATGCAATATTTTTTATGTCGCAGTCCAATACAGCCGAAAAGGTTTTGGGAGTTGAAACAAAAGATAGAATACCAAATATCGCTGGAGTCATAAACGACGCCGGTAAAATGCAGGCGATTGGAATTAATACCACTGTCGTACCCTTCGTAAATATGGCTGGAATTGCCGCCGACACCGGGACCGGTATCAAAAGCATTGGTTAAATTGTAGCCACCCCAAACAGTGTAACGGCAGTCCTGAACGCCATCGACTAAGTCGTAACAATCATGGCAGTTTTGACAGTTATTTAAGTTGTCGCCGGTGACGTTTTCGCAATTAACAATATTTGCATATTGGCGTATGGTTTGGGCTTTGATGGCTATAAATCTTTGTTGAATGGATTCGATTCCGTGATGGGTATCAAGTTGGAGCAAGATTAATTTTTTCTGGTATTCTTCGCGAGTGTGCGGTTGATTGAAAATATAATACTGTTTGTTGTTTAGATTGGTTGATCCAAGACAATTTTGACATTGCCGGCAATTGTAGAGAAAATATGATTCGGTGCAGTTTTCACAGTCTTGACTAAAGTAGACTTGATAGCATTTTTTGCAGGCAATGTCTTCGTAGCTATATTGACTTTGGTTGACAATATAACAATCCAGACAGTCTTGATTACTGACCACCCGATTGGAATACATCACCCTTTCGTTTTCAAAGGAGGCGGAGATGAGGTAACAATCTTTGCTGTGGCTGTTAACATTGCAGAATTCGGAATTATCAGCATTGGCGTTGGAAACATTTAGTTGTGGTGTACGATAGAATAATTCTTGCCATTGCTGGAAAAAAGGTTTGGAGAAATCATATTCTTGGCCATAGTCGAGGGGATTCCAAGCATCACTCCACCAGTATTTTTGTTCATAGACTTTGACTGGTTTATCGGGCGAAAAACAGGAAACAACTTTTTGGCCGGTGGCGGCGCATTGGTTGTGATAGAGGCTACGCTCATTGCGCCATTGCATGCGGCGGATGGCTCGGCACTGGGGGCAAAAAGTGGGCGGGGGAACGGAGATTTTTTGGTAATAGGCAAGATCGGAGTTGGTGACGTTAAAATTTTGTTGGCACTGGGGGCAGGCGGGCATATTAGTTACGAATTATGAATAGGAATTGTGAATGATGGCGGCGATGATATTGATGGATAATTATTGATTTTGACCGGAGTAGAATGATTGGGAGGAGCATTTGGATTGGAGATTTTTGATTGATTCTGAAAATTTTTGATGGTAGGTGCTTTCGTTAAATATTGGTTTGATATTGGATAGTAGTTCTTTGATGATAAGATAGTCGATGGGGTGACAATCATATTTTTGTAGTGAATCCAGGGTGTTCAAGATGTTTCTGATTGGTATATCGCGTTCTTCCTGAATATTATTGGTGATTTTTTTGGTTAAGAAAGAAAACATTTCTTCATTGTGTGATATTTGCTCGAAATATTTATTGGCCGCACAAAGTTGAGCGGTTTGATTATAGTTGTTTATTTCTTGATAGAATTTAGTGGCGGTTTGGATTTGTTCAAAAAGGATTTCTAATATTTGTTTTTTAGCGCGTTTTTCTTTTTCAAATTTGTATTGTTTTAAATCGATGACATTATCCTTTGGGGGATAATCTGGGGCTTGTTTCATTTGCCGGCCTATTAAATAACGAATAAATTATTATTTAGACCTCCTTTGATATGGCTATATTGTATCATTCTCATGATGTTTGTTGAATTGTTGGTGGCTATGATTAAGATTTATGAAAAAATTTATCGAGTTGCATATTAATAGGATTGAGTATGGATATTACATATAATTTTGTCTGGAACTATGTTATATTTTTTCAAATAAATTTTTTTCTATCATGTCTGTGCAGTGTATGATAGCTTCTTCTAAACTTGCGTTATTTAATTGCTCGTAAAAGTTTTTTCCATTGTTTATAGATATGATAGCGGTTTCAAATATGGGGAGGTAAGCAAAATTGATTTGGTAGTCTTTGCTTTCTCCTTTTTTTCCGTATGTACCTTTCAGAATGAGGCGAGACGCACTTTTGTCTTCGATTAATTCTGTATTAAGTATTTTGTATCTGTTTTCCTGGATGATAATTCCGGTAATTTCGTCTTTGATGAGTTTGAGATTGTCGGAGGGTTCAGGGTTTATATGGCGAGGTGTATTTTTTTCAGGAGTATTTGTGATGAGTTTTGTTTGTTTGGGACTTGGCTTGGGATAGTGTTGGTGTAAAAACTCTTGATCAAGGGTGCGCATTTTTTTGGGTTAATAAATAAAAAAACTCCCTTTTTTAAGGGAGGTATTTGGTAATTTAATCAGTTTGCGAGCTAAAAATTCGGTCAATTACCTCCCAGTGGGAGCATGTAGCGTTTAATCGTAATAATACCAGCCAAAGTGATTGGTTGAATGCAGTTTAACTTGAGTTGGGTGGGGGCTGATTTCATATTGTTTTGATAATAAAATAGTTGTCCGAAGATTGCAAGAATAAAATTATTTAGTTTGATGGATATTGGGTGGTTAGATAGTTTTGATGAGTAATTGGTCGGCGGTGTGGGTTTGGAGGTTGGAACTGGTGACGATGACGATTCGGTCACCTCTTTTGAGTCGGCGGGATTTGAGTAAACGTTCAATGGTGCGGCTGATTAGTTGATCAGTGTTTTGGTAGCTGATTTGGTAGGGAATAACTCCCCAGATGAGAGCCAGTTGGTTAAACATGGTCTGGTCGTTAGTGACGGCGATAATGGGCGTGGAGGGGCGGTGACTGGCGATGACCCGGGCGGTTTGACCGGTAATAGTGGGAACAATGATGTATTTGGCTTGGTTATCAATGGCTAGTTGGCAGGCGGAATAGGCCAGGGATTCAATTTGGTTTTTGTGGGGAGAAAGGGGGAGGAAGCCGTTATCTTGGCTATAAACTGTATTGTCGGTGATCTGACAGATTTTAGCCATGGTGGCCACGGATTTGATGGGGAAACTACCAACAGCTGATTCTTCCGAGAGCATGACGGCGCTGGCATTGTCAAAAACAGCGTTGGCTACATCATTGGCTTCGGCGCGAGTGGGGATGGAATTGTTGGTCATGGAGGCCAACATTTGGGTGGCGACAATAACTGGTTTGTGGGTGCGCAGGCATTTTTGGATAATGGTTTTTTGTACCAAGGGGAGATATTCGATGGGAGTTTCCAGTCCCAAATCGCCGCGGGCGACCATGATAGCATCGGCGGTAGCAATGATCTGATCAATTTTTTCCAAGGCTTGGGGGGTTTCAATTTTGGCAATAATTTTGGAATCAATTTTATACTTTTTGAGGATATTTTTTAATTTGATAATATCTTGGCTGCTTTTGACGAAAGAAAGGGCGATGTATTCTGGTTTGAAGTTGATGCCGAAAATCAAATCTTGGATGTCTTTGTTGGTGATAGACGAAATATCAACCGGGATGTTGGGGAGATTGATGCCTTTATTGGGTTTGATTAGGTAAGTTGACAGGGATTTAAAGGTAGCATAATGGTTGGTTTTGCTTATGGTAGTGACTTCCAGTTGGACCTTACCGTCGTCAATTAAGATAATTTGGCCTTTTTTTAGGTATTTGGTGAGGTTTAGTTTGTTACAGGTAAGGACATTTTTTTTACTGAGGGTTTTTTGATCGGGTCGATAGGCAATAATTACCGAGTCGCCGATTTTGACAAATAGACCGGCTTTGGGTTCGGATCCCAAGCGAATTTTGGGTCCTGAGAGATCTTGCAAAATGGCGATGGGGCGGTTTAGTTTTTTGGCTTCGGCGCGGATGTGGTTGATGGTTTTGGCAAACCAAGCCTGGGTACCATGAGAAAAGTTGAGTCGGGCGACATTCATGCCATTTTTGATCAACAGATTGATCTTGGTTTTGGATTCAGAAGCAGGACCAATGGTGCAGACAATTTTGGTTTTACGCATTTAATAATTTAAAATTTTAAATTTGTAATTAATTTATGAGTAGTGCTAATTAATTATTTCCCTGTCATCCCCGCCTTGAGCGGGGATCTCATCATAAAGTTTATTATAAACGCCTTATTGATGAGATCCCCGATAACCGGAGCGCTCCGCTATGCTCCGCTTCCGGTCAGGGATGACATGAGAGAGATGGTTAATTAGCAAACTCATTATTTATATTATTATCATACCCATTTTTTGGGTATTAAAAAACCACCCGTGAAAATGTTTATTTGACGGGTGGTTTGATAGTGCGGATTATATTTTGAAACTTTCACCGATTTGGCCGACTAAGGGGATACGCAGGTATTTACCACTTAATCCCATGATAAAACCAATGATCATGATGACAACAATTACCAGGTTTAATATTACACCTAGACCAAATACGGGGACCAAAAATCCGGAAATTATTTGACAGATTGTTAATATCATACCTTGTTTAGCACAGGCCATTGCAAATTTTGACTCTTTTTTAGCCAATAGGGGGATAAGAAACAAAATTCCTAGGTAGCCAACGGCGCCATAGATTTTGTTTTCATCGATGTCTTTTTGGTCGAATTTGAGGTCAACAGCCTCTTTTTTAACTTCTTCCTTTTTCTCAGCCATGTTTGCGGACTCCTTTCATAAAAAATAAATGATGAATAAGAACGAATATATGTAAATTCATTTTTAATCGTAGATTAATTATGGTGGGGGTGTCAAGTGATGATTATTTTTTGTCAGTAATTGGGGCTGGCTGTTTGATTTTTTTGGCGATTTCGGCGGCAATTTTAGGATTAGCTTTGAGAAAATCCTTGGCGGTTTCCCGGCCTTGACCTAGTTTTTCATCGCCGTAATTATACCAGGCGCCGCTTTTTTGGACGATGTTCATATCGCTGGCGATGTCCAATAGATCGCTTTCATAGGAAATACCGGTGCCATACATGAGGTCAAATTCGCATTTTTTGAAAGGTGGAGCGACTTTGTTTTTGACTACTTTGACGGTGGTGCGATTGCCAATGACTTTCTCGCCCTCTTTGATTTGGGTGGCACGGCGGACTTCCAGACGAATTGATGAGTAAAATTTGAGGGCGTTGCCGCCGGTGGTGGTTTCGGGATTACCAAACATAACGCCGATTTTCATGCGGATTTGATTGATGAAGATGAGAACAGTGTTGGATTTGTTGATGGCGCCGGTGAGTTTTCGCAGGGCTTGTGACATCAGGCGAGCTTGCAGGCCCATGTGGCTATCACCCATTTCACCTTCAATTTCGGCTTTGGGGACCAAGGCGGCTACTGAATCAATCACAATGACGTCACAGGCATTGGAGCGAACTAGGGTTTCGGTAATTTCTAGAGCTTGTTCACCGGTGTCGGGTTGAGAGATAAGTAGATCATCTAGTTTGACGCCAATGGCTTTGGCGTATTCGGGATCGAGAGCGTGCTCGGCGTCAATGAAGGCGACTAAGCCACCTTTTTTTTGCGCTTCGGCGACGATGTGTAGAGCCAGGGTAGTTTTACCGCTTGATTCTGGTCCGTATATTTCCACAATTCGGCCGCGGGGAATGCCACCGACTCCCAGGGCGAGATCGAGTGAGATGGAACCAGTGGGAATAACATCGACATTAACTTTTCTGCTGGCGCCTAGAGTCATGATTGCACCTTTGCCAAATTGTTTTTCAATTTGGGAAACGGCTAGATTCAAAGCTTGTTTCTTGGGTGAGTTTTCTTCGGTTTTGGTCATAACAAATTTGTTAATTATTAATCATAAATTTATTATAGCACAGTTATTTTTAAGGGGAGGTAAAGAAGAAATGAAAAAAAGATGAAATAATTACAAATGACAAATGACGAATTATGAAATTGATTAGTCATATATCATTTATTTTAATTAATGGCAGCGAAAGTTTGGCCTCGGTGATGGTTATTTCTAAATATCAGTAATTTTTTTGCGGCTAGCCATATAATTAAAATAAATGATATATGACTAATCAATTTCATAATTCGTCATTTGTCATTTGTAATTATTTAGGAGACTTGATTGTCTGGCTGATTGGAAATTTGCAGGTTTTCAATAATTTCATTGTCTTCTCCCAGGGTGCCCAGGTCTTGGTTGTTAATGTTGATGGTGGTGGCGCCGGCGTTGGAGGTGGACAAAAAGAGGGTTTTGTCGGAAGAAAAAGATTGGCTGGTATTGGTGGTAATGGTGCCGTCGTAGATTATCTCCTGATCATTGGTCATGATTCTGACCCAGATGTTGCTTTTGGCGTTGATGAGGAGATTGATTTGATTGAGGTGGGGATTTTGGTCAAGTAAATTGGCGACAATGACTTTGGTAGAGGAAGTGGTGCGACCGATTTTATTTTCAGCGGTGACTTTGACAATGTTGTAGCCATGTTTAAGTTGAACTGGAGTGGAAAAATTTCCATTTTTATCAGTGGTGAGTGGTTGGTTGTTGATGTAGATGATATTGTCTGGGTCGGTTTGGCCGGTAATTTCGACTTTATTGACGCTGACTTCGGTGTAGTCGGCAGGTTGGCTGATATTCAACTTGGGTGTTTCAATGAAATGATTGATTTGGTAATAGGCAAATAAGCTAATGATAGAAAAAATAGTGATGACGGAAATGGCGGTAATAGTGCGGGGGGTAATAATAATTTTGGGGAGGAAGAACGGGGTCGAATTATTTTTTTCCGAGACGGGAAAAAAATGTTTGGCTTCAATGGTAAAACGATTTTTAATTTTGGTTTCATCGAGTTCGAGAAATTTGGCGTAGGTTAAGATAAATTTTTTGGCATATTCTAGAGTGGGAAGGGTGTCCCATTGGTTATTTTCGATTGCAACAATGTAGCTTTGACGGATATTGGTGTATTTCTCGATGTGAGATAGTTTTAGTTTGTGTCTAAGACGAGTGTTTTTCAGTAAATTACCGAGTGAATTGTTGCGGGCGGCGAGTTTTTTGGTGCTAAATAGTATTGGCATGAGTAATT
>JBAZOB010000005.1:0-57227 GCA_041648895.1 Patescibacteria group bacterium | reverse complement strand
TCTGTCATCCTGGAGGCGGAAGCGTAGCGCTCCGGCATCCAGGATCCAGAAAGAATTATTTATACTAAGGGAGTGGATCCTGGATAAGAAGCGCTTCGCTTTCTTTCCAGGATGACATTGACAGGACGATGATTAAATATTAACTAGCACTACTCATATATTATAATATTTTATTCAACTGTTTTTGTGAATCCAAGTCGAGTTTTTGGATGGAAGGAATCTGGTAGTAATTGTTGAAGGTGTCACGAACAACGATTTGGTCATTGGTCAGGTGAGTAATGTATTGTGAAGGGCGGATCATGGCAAATAAGTGGGGGCCGGCGTCGGTCATGGTGTCCCAATATCGTACGCCATAGTTGATACGGATGGATTTGATTTGTTTGATGGTGGGTAAAAAGGTGTAGTCGATCAGGGCTTGTCTGATGATTTTTTGATTGTCGGCGGAAGCATCTTTAAGGTGAGACAAATAGATTAATTCTTCTTTTTTGGAATTAAGGATGGAAATACCGCTGTTTTTGGTCATAAAAGGTTGGAGCCAGACGATTTTCACTGGTTTTGGTTTGGCGGTAGGGGAAAACTGGAGAAAATATTTTCCGTTTTTTTGAATGAGTTTAAATGGTGGGATAGGGTTTTTCATGAAATTATTTCGGGACGTGATTGATTAAGTTTGGTTTGGAGATTGACAAGTTGGTGGTACTTGCCTTTCTTTCTCAATAATGATGAGTGAGAGCCACTTTCAATTATTTTACCGCCTTCGATATAGAGGATGCGATCGGCATGGCGCAGGGTGCTTAAACGGTGGGCAATGGCGATGGTGGTTCGGTTTTGGGTTAGTTTTTCCAGGGCTTGTTGAATTTTTTTCTCGGTTTGTACGTCAACCGAGGAGGTGGCTTCGTCGAGGATAAGAATGGGCGGATTTTGTAAAATAGCGCGGGCAATAGAAAGGCGCTGTTTTTCACCTCCGGAAAGCCGGACGCCTTTTTCACCAATAATAGTGTTATAACCTTTTTCCTTGTTAACAATAAATTCGTGGGCCCAGGCGGCTTTGGCGGCCTGAACGATTTGGTCAAAACTGGCCTCGGGGTGGCCATAGCGAATATTTTCAGCAATGCTAACGTCAAACAAAAATGGCTCTTGCATGACCACACCGATCCGGTGGCGAAGATAAGCGAGAGGATATTCTTTAATATTGTGTCCATCGATCAGAATTAGGCCGGAGTCGATATCAAAAAAATTATTGATCAGATTGATAATGGTGCTTTTTCCACCGCCTGATTTACCGACCAGTCCAATCATTTCGCCGGGATTAATGGTAAAAGATATATCTTTGATAGCTTCGCGGCCGTATTCATAGCTGAAACGGACTTGTTTAAATTCAATTTTTCCTTGGGTGATATGGGGTGAAGTGGGGCTCTCGGCCGGGGAAGTTTCGGAGGTCATATCGAGAATGGTAAACATGCGCTCGGCCGAAGCGAGAGCGTGTGTCATCCAGTTGAGAATTTGAGTGAACCACTGCAGGGGGCCATAGAAGAGCCAAATATAACCAACAAAAGCCAATAGATCACCGAGAGTAAGGTGGTCTTGACCCATGATACGGCGGCTGGCGAAATACCAGACACCGACTATGCCGACTTGCATGATAAAAAACATGACTTGTCGAAATCCGATAAAGGTTTTTTCAATGTGGTATTGATTGGCAAAATAACGGTTGTTTTGGTTGGTGAATTCGTTGATATGTCGGTCCTGTTGGGTAAATGCTTTGACAACGCGGATGCCACCAATGGTCTCATCGAGGTTGGTGTATATCAGGTCTTTGATGCTGCCGCGGTAATGGAAAAGGGGAATAAGTTTATTCAAAAACCAACTAGAGCCAAAGACTAGAAATGGGACGGGCAGGAAGACAAGCAAAGATAAAGTCGGGTCGATGCTAATCAGAATGATGGCAATAATGATCAGGGAAACGAAATTTATTAGTAGAAAGGGTAAACCGTCCAGGAGAAAGTGTTGAATTTCACTGGTATCGTCGACAATTTTACTGACCAGATCACCGCTGGAATGGCGATCGAAATAATTCAGTTTCAGATGGAGAATTTTCTGGTAAAGAAGATTACGGAAATCATTGACTAGTTTGGTGGCTAACCAGGAGCTATAGATGCCACTGAAATAACTGGAGATGAAATAAACTAAACCGGAGATAAACATGGCGCTGATCCAAAAAATGAATTGATCATGTTGACTGTTGGTTAGTACATCGTCGACAATTCTTTTGGTGATATAGGGTGGAATTAATTGCGAGATAACCATGACGGTGGTGGAAAGTAATACCAGGAATGATATTTTCTGGTATGGTTTGAGGAAAGATAATAATCTTGCCATGATTGACCAGCGAGGTAGACAGAGGGGGCAAATTCCACCTCTTTCAGGTAGAGGATTGTGACAGCGTGGACAGTGGGTGATCATGCTGGCGGTGAAAGTATGGGGCTTGTATTGACCATCTTGCAGGTATTGATTAACCAAACGAATCAGATGACGGAATTGGGGAGCGTGGGTTTTAGTAAAATACAAGATAGTAATCTCGGTTTTTTGATGACTGACCGCCTGCAAGCGAGCGTGGTTAAATAATTCGTCAATCTTTAGTTTGACAATTTTTTTTATTGGCAGTTGATTAATTATCTTCCCGTCGGTAATGACATAGATATTTTGCTGGCTGATAATGAGATAAGTATCATCGAATTTTTTCTCGATTGATAAGTCGCTTTTTTGGGTATAAAGAATCGACTCATGGGGGTTGAGTTTTTTAGCCAGAACTTGCTTAATTGAATTGGGTAGGTGAATTTTCGTCTCCATTGGGAAAATTAGTGACCGTGTTAAATTATACTTTTTTCAATCTTAAATTTGGATTAAATGTTTAATGACAAATTACAAATGGCAATAATGTAGGGGCGGGTTTATAACCCGCCCTGGATCGTGGTATGGTTATTGTTATTATAAATTTATGTGGCTCGCAATAGATTCCACGTTGAATTTATTTAGTAAATAAACATTTTGACCACGAGTTTGGGCGGGTTATAAACCCGCCCCTACATTATTGTCATTTGTAATTTGTCATTAATTACTGATAAAGTAAGGATAGGTAGATTATTATTTAATTTAATCAATATTATATGGATAACGATCATGACGATGCGCAACAATCGAGTCGCTGCGAATGTGAAATAGATAAAAATTGCAAATGTCGGGCGTGTGGAATGGTGATTAAACAAGAGAAGGATTTTGGCACGGAAGCGGATGGTAGTAAAAATTGTGATTATTGTATTCACTGTTATCAAAATGGTGTGTTAATCAGTGACGAGCCAAAGGCAGGGTGGTAAGCAAATTTAAAATTTAAAATTTTAAGTTATAATTTTCTAGGTTTAATTTAATATTTAATATAATGGAGAGTGTGTTATGGGAGGATGTGCTGGTTGTGGGGGTAGTCATGAGGGGGATGAGGCCAAATGTGTATCTTGCGGAGTAGATGTTAGTGAAGGGGATGGTGTTTGTCATGAGGGTAAATGTTATTGCCAGATGTGCGCGCCCAAACCGGAAAGTGAAAGTGACGCTGAAGAAAGCGCGATGTAGTTTTTTTGTCTGATAAATAAAAATATCTCCTTTTGGTGGAGATATTTTTAAGATAATGAAACTAGGATTAGTAATAGTGATATTTTCATTCTCGACTATATAATCCGACCAATTCAGCGTGATCAATAATGTGGTCAGTCATTGCTTTTTCTAGCTCGGTTTTGTTAGTGACAACAGGTAGGTTCAAAGTGATGTCGAGGGCGTAAATCTTAAAGAAATAACGGTGGGTGCCGGAGGGCGGGCAGGGACCGTCATAACCAGGTTGGTCAAAACTGGTGGTACCTTCGATTGAGTTATCGGGAACGGAATTGGTATCAATATTGGTGGTTTGTGGGTCAATATTCCAAACTAACCAGTGAACCCAGGTGCCGGCCGGGGCGTCTGGATCATCGACAATCAAGGCTAGGCTGATGGTCTGGGCCGGTATTTCACCAATGGTTAGTGGTGGATTAATATTATTGCCGTCACAAGTGTATTGGGTGGGGAGGTGGGAATTGGACTTAAAAGCCGGACTGGTAATTTTCATAGTTTATTGATAGTGGATAATAATAGTGGATTGATGGGTAAAATTTGGATTTGGGGGTGTGGGGGTAAATTGGGAATGGTATCAGTCGTATATATTTTTTTAACTCCCAGTTTAAACAGTTTTTTCCAATTGTGGCCGGTAAATAATCCATGAGTAATCATGATGTAGATTTCTTTTACACCTTGTTTCTGTAATTCTCGGCAGGCACAGATTAATGTACCGCCGGTATCAAGTTGATCGTCAACAATAATCGCCTTTTTGGTTTTAACTGGACTTTTTAAGACGCAGGTGACTTTATGATTGGTCCGAGATTTTTGGAAATAGATATGGGGTGAAGTAATTTTCAGTAGTTTTTTTATTGCGGTCAGCCGGTCCATTGCTCCTTGGTCGGGGGAGATTAATTCGGCTTTGGTTAATTTATTATTTTTGATAACGTGGGCAAATAAACTGGCGGTGGAGATTGATTCCAGAGGGATTTTGGAAAATTCTTTGGTTCGATGGCTGTGTAGGTCCAAGGTCAATATTTGGTCTACTCCGGCATTTTGCAGGGAGGTGATAATTAATTTGGTAGCTATGCTTTCGCCCGTTTTGTCTTTGTCATGACGGGTGTAGGCGAAATAGGGGAGAATTAATATAATTTCTTTGGCCTTTTCTTTTTTTAGGGTGTGCGCCAATAGAATTATTTCCAGATAGTTGCTATCTGGTGGAGCAATGGTGCCAATAATTAGACAGGTATGGTGGCGGGCCGATGTGGGAATTTTGATGTGGGCTTCAAGGTTGGGATAGCGCCGGAATTGATGATTGATAGCTTGGGCGAAAGGAATTTTTTTGGCCAAAAATCGGCCGAGGGCGCGATAATATTTTTGGCAATAAATCTGGATAGACATAGTATTGATTAATAAAGGTATCCACCAATATTTTAACAGAATGAAGGCGGGCAAGTCTAAAGAGAAAAATTTACCGATGAGCCGGGACGCGTTACAATATAGTTGTGAAAATTTAATAAAGGAGATAATCATCATGAAGATAAAATTGTGTGGGGCGGCGGAAGGAGTGACTGGTTCTTGTACTTTGGTTGAAACAGGCGGTAAGCAGTTTTTGGTGGATTGTGGAATGTTTCAAGGGGGTGAAAAAAAGCCTGATCTTAATCGGGAAAAATTTTTATTTAATCCGGCCCAGATCGAGGCTTTGTTTTTAACCCATGCTCATTTGGACCATAGCGGTTTGTTGCCGCGTTTGGTTAAAGAGGGTTTTCAGGGAAAAATATTTTGTACCAAACCAACGGTGGAAATGGCCGAGATTGTGTTGTTGGACGCGGCCAAAATTGCCGAGGAAGATGCACGTTATGATTCGGAGGAACCAATTTACGATAAAGATGACGTGGTAATGTTGCTAAGTTATATGCAGGGGGTGGAGTATCATACTGATTTTACGGTGGGACCGTTGCAAGTTAAATTTTATGATGCCGGCCATATTTTGGGTTCGGCGATTGTGGAAATATTTGATGGAGAAAAGCGGATATTATTTTCCGGTGATTTGGGCAACTATCCGGTTTTATTGTTGAATAAACCAGACATTCCACCCGGAGCGGACGCGGTGGTGGTGGAATCGACCTATGGTGACCGGCAACATGAAGATATCTACATGCGTAAGCAGATACTGAAAGAGGCGGTATGCGAAGCTCTGGGCCATGGCGGGGTGGTGATGATCCCGGCTTTTGCGATGGAGAGAACGCAAGAGTTGTTGTACGTTTTCAATGATTTTTCCGAGCGGGAACATATGTGTCGCGGTAATATTTATCTGGACAGTCCCATGGCCCACCGGGTGACGGAAGTTTTTAATAAATATACTGATTATTTAAATGAAGAAGCCAAATGGTTTTTGACGACGGAGACTAATTTGTTTGATTTTCCGCAATTAAAGATTACTGATACTGTGGCCGAATCCAAAGCAATTAATGACGATGATAAGCCCAAGGTTATTATAGCCGGTTCGGGCATGATGACCGGGGGTCGGATTAAGCATCATTTAAAACATTATTTGCCCGATGAAAAAAATATTTTATTTGTAGTTGGTTATCAGGTGGCGGGAACTTTGGGGAGGGCGTTACTTGATGGGGCCAAGGAAGTGACAATATTTGGGGAAAAAGTGCTAGTGAAAGCTAAGGTGGAAGCGGTGGGTGCTTTTTCGGCTCATGCTGATCGTAATCGCATTATTCAATGGTTGGCTTCAATGGAAAGTTTGCCACAGCAGGTGATTTTGAATCATGGCGAACAAACGGCCAAGCAAAGCCTGCAGCAGAAAATAAATGACACTTTGCAAACTAAAGCTTTTACGCCGGGATTGGGAGAGGAGGTGGATGTATAAATCATCAAAAATAAATCATAATTTATTTCCCGAACAAGTTCGGCTGGTGGCTGAAGTGGCTGAGGAAGAAGGTTATAAGGTGGAGTGGTTGGATCGGTGGTCGGGATTTCTCTACCGGATCAACGGGCGGTTGTTTGGTTACGCGCCGCTGGCAAAATTCCCGTTGAACCAAGCCATGGCGCGTTCGGTTTGTCGGGATAAGGCTTTTACATATGTATTATTGGAAGAGGCGGGAATTGGGGTGCCGGAAGGGGATTATTTTTTGAAATGTGATCAGGAATACGGCGAGTATTGTCGGGGCAAGGGGAAAGATGAAGCTTTGGCTTGGGCGAGGCATTTGGGTTATCCAGTGTTTGTCAAACCTAATAGTCTTTCCATGGGAAAGCTGTGCCGGCGGGTATATGATGAAAATGAATTGATTGATCATATTGAGCAAGTATTTGGGTCTGATTACATTGTTTTGGTGCAAAGAATAGTGACGGGTAAGGAATACCGGGTGGTGGTGGTTGATGATGAGATCGGGCTGTGTTATCATAAGTCGCCGCCGGTGGTGCGGGGTGATGGTCGGACTCAACTGGCGGTGTTGATGGAGAAAACTAAGAGTCTACATAAAGGGCGGCTGGAAGTTGATTGGAAGCAGTTAGAAAAACGGGGTTATTCGAGCCAAAGTGTATTAAAAGAAAATGAAGAGTTAATACTCAAGGATGTGGCCAATCTTAATCGGGGTGGTTGGGTGGTGGAGGTGTTAAAAAAATATCCACCTAAGTTGCAAAGTTTTATTAAAAAAATTTCGCAAGTATTGTCGGTTCGTTATTTTGGCCTGGATTTGATTTGTCACGATCTGTCCGAGCTGGAAACTTATATTGTATTAGAAGTTAATGCTGATCCAGGTTATGACGCGTTTATGGAGCATGATCGGCAACTGACGAAAGAGGTGTTCAGGCGGATATTGGTGGCTTGTTTTAAATAAATGAATAATTAATAATTAACGAGTTGCGTGAATTAATTTTAATATCATATTATTTATTGGTTTATAACCTGTATGAGCGTTTTTAAATAATACCGACCTAGCCTGAGCGAGTTTTATAAACCAATAAATAATATGATATTAAAATTAATTCACGCAACTCGTTAATTATTAATTATTCATTATTAATTTTTTGTCATGAAAGGAATAATCATGTCTGCTGGCAAGGGGACGAGGCTTTTACCCTTGACCAAAGTGGTTTCCAAAGAAATGCTGCCGGTCTATGATCGGCCGATGATTTATTATCCGATCCAGACTTTGGCGAGCGGGGGGATTGAGGATATTTTGCTCATTTTCGCGCCGGAACATGTTGATCGTTATCGGGAATTATTGGGCGATGGCAGTGAATTTGGAGTGCAGTTTACCTACACGGTCCAGGAAGAACGGCGGGGTACGGCTGATTCGCTGCTTATTGGGGCGGATTTTGTGGGGAAGGACGATGTGACGGTGATTTATGGTGATAATATTTTTGAACATGATTTTTCGGCGCAAATTAAATCTTTCACGGGTGGGGCGATGCTCTATGTTAAAGAAGTTGATGATCCGCGGCGGTTTGGGGTGGTGGAACTTGATACTGAGGGGAAAGTGGTTAGTGTGGAAGAAAAACCGGCCCAGCCCAAAAGCCACTTTGCCCAGGTGGGATTATTTACCTATGATTGCCGGGCGGTGGAGTATGCTCGGGAGGTGGTCAAATCACCACGAGGGGAACTGGAAATTACGGATGTGAATAAACGATATTTGCGAGATGGTGAATTGAAAGCCTTGGTGATTGAAGGAGTCTGGGAAGACGCGGGGACGTTTGACAGTCTGCTGCGGATAAATAATTTTGTGGCGGAAAAGAGAAAAGGTCAAAAGTAATGATTAAATTTCATTTATTTGTGTCAGTCTATTTCTTACAGTATAATTATTATATTGTAACCTGGAGGGTTGGCCGAGTCCGGTTTGCGCCCTAGGCGCACCCGCCTTGGGCGGGGAAGGCAGCTTAATACTATTTTTTGTTATGTATTATGTTTATATTTTGTATAGTATTAGTTTAAAAAAGAAATATATTGGTTTTACTCGGGATTTGAGGAATCGTATTTTGGAACATAATAGAAAAGAGTCAAAGTTTTCTTCTGCAGGTGCACCCTGGAAACTTGTTTATTATCAGGCTTTTTTGAACAAGCTAGATGCATGTGCAGAAGAAAAGTTTTTAAAAACCGGTAAAGGGAGGGAGCGAATGAAATATCTTCTAAAGAATTTTTTTGGAGGGTTGGCCGAGTCCGGTTGAAGGCAGCGGCTTGCTAAGCCGTACTAGGGAGTTAATCCTTAGCGGAGGTTCAAATCCTCCACCCTCCGTCTTCGCCCGCCATAGCTCGAAGAGCGACGGCGGGCTTCCGTTATTATATTTTGGTAATTTAGTTGGCGTAAATTTCGATATTCGGGGGCGGGCTACGACGGACAAAGTCCGTTTTTTTGTGATCTTATTTAACTTTCGGGGTGTTTTCATATGCGAATAATATGATTTTGATCTGAAATTAATATATAAGTTGTTATGCTAAAAAATAATATTGTTTCTAGTTGGGATAGCTATGCAATACGTATATATATTGATGTGTTTTGATAGCAAGCCATATGTAGGCTGCACTAAGGATTTACGAGAAAGGATTAGAAGACATAGTAGTGCTCAGGTGTTAGCTACTCGAAAAAGATTACCAATAAAATTGGTGGCTTATTTCGCTTTTAATAGTATATATACTGCTTTTAAATTTGAAAAATATCTTAAATCGGCCTCGGGTAGGGCTTTTATGAGAAAGCGTTTTATGAAAAGATAAAAATTGTAACCTTATTGACAGAAAGCACATTTGAATAGTGTGTTTTGTATTGTTTGATGTCTATTTTAGGTGATTGTCGAAAGAATAGACGAAAGTAATGATAATGTTTGCTAGAATATAGCTAAGGAGAAAATCATGTTTACAATATTAAGTTTGGTAGAGTTGGCGCAGGCAAGTAGTAGTTCTGATCCTGGTCCGTTGGTCTGGCTGGTTTTTTTGCCATTTTTATTGTTTTGGATTATCTGGCTGGGTATGTATCTGTTAATTTTCGCTATTGCTGTTGGCGGGACGATTTTTTGGGTAATAATGTTGGTTGATCTGGCGCAGCGAGATTTCAAAAACAAAGATGATCAGGTTGTCTGGTTGCTAGTGGTGGTGTTGACACATTGGGTGGGGGCGTTGATCTATTATTTTATGGGTCGCAAGTTGGGAAAAAAGCGGCAATAATGGCGGCGATGTCGGTGATAATTTGGGCCATAACACGCTTTAATAGCGTGTTTTTATTATTTTTGTTTTATAATGGCCATAGAAATATTTAATTTATTTTGAATTGACAATATATGAGAGAAAATTTTGCGCAAGGTGGTCGAAAATATTGGGAGGGTTTTGGAAAGAGCATTGAATTGGCGCCAAGACAGTATTTTGATTTTGTTGGGCAGGAAAAATATCAAGAAGTTTTTAAAAATTTCGATTTAGAAGGTAAAAATGTAATCGATTTAGGGGCTGGCTATCCAGTTTTGCCAAATGAAAATAATGGGCCATTGGTTTCCCAGTTGCATGAGGTGATTGAGTCTAAAGGGGCGAAATTGGTTCCGGTAGATGTGGCGGTTGATCCAATGGAATATCAGAGAGAAATTGGCAGGAGTCCAATTTTGGCTGATTCTTTTAAATTGCCTTTTAAAGATGAGTCGATAGATGGAGGGGTAATTATGATGAATTTGCTTAATTCTTCTTATAAGGGTGATTATGGTAAGGAGATTTTTATTAGTATCAATGAATGCGAGAAGATATTGAAAGAGGCATATCGGATTCTGCAGCCCGACAAGTTTGTGTTAATAAATAACTATGGTTATTCGGTGGCCAAGATGGATGGTCTGGTGAAGTTTTTTGGTCCGGACGATGATGAGATTAATACTCCTGGGATGTTGAGTGAAGTTGCCAAGAAACTTGGTTTCAAGATGGTTGAGAATATTGAATTTGATAAAATGAGAGAGGAGTTGAGTGGACAGTATCTGCTTGAGTCATTCCCCAGGTTTTTAAGGGATAGAATAAAAGTTGAGTTGATTGGTGGAGGAGCATTATTTTTTCGAAAATAAATATTTTTTTGTATTAATATTTATATAAACACGCTTGCATAGCGTGTTTTGTGTTGTTTGATGGGGGATTTGGCTGTATAATGGGGATTGTCGAATTTAATCAAGAAAAGGGAGGTGGATTTGGTTAATTCGGGGTAAATTAAAAATTTGAAAGGAGAGAATATAATGAAAAAGATATTGGTAGTTGATGATCGTTTGACTCGGAAATCTAAAGACGGGGAGAGTCTGTTTCTTGAAGGGAAGAAAATGGGGGTAGTTGTTGATTTTGTTAAATTGCCTGGTGAGGTGATTAACAAAGATTTTCTTGGACAGTATTCACTAATACTGATGGATGGCCAGTTTATTGGTAGCAGGTTACAGGGGCCAGGTGTTGTAAAGAAAATAAAGAAAATATCCAATGTTCCTGTGGTAATGATTTCTGGATCTTCCGATCTGAATAAAGAAGGAAAAAAGAAAGGTGCTGATGCAGCAATATCAAAGGTGGATTTAGATTTGCAATCGTCAGTGATCACACAGTTTCTTTTTCCCGAGTTGAAAAATTTGATTGTGTGCTTACCTGCTGAAGTCCGGGGCCAGTTAATGAATACCTTTGTCGACATAGATATTGATCTGCAAGCTATGTCGGAATTGCATAAGAAGGGTCGGGGCGATAAATTGCACGAATTCATGTGCTCTTTGTACCAAGAGGACAAGGACTATCATGGGAGGTTGGCAAGTATGAGAAAAATACTTAGCCAGTACAAAGGTCTTGAAAAAGTGATGCACAATGGTGTTTCGTTGCACTGTTTATATTCTTCTGGTGTACTGGATAGGTTTTTTAATTTGTTAACCAATAAGGAATATGACCCCGAAGTGATTATGGGGTTTAAATGGGGAATGAGCGGAATAAACTGTTTCAACGACTGGTATATGTATTTCGATGCTTGTTTGCGAGGAGGTGAATTACATGGATAGGAAGAGATCAAGATCAAGTAGGTTTGGCATTTATGTTTTTCTAATAGTGGAGGACAAGTCTGGAGAGGCAGAAAAGGCTGTTAAGGCTGTAGAAGGGAGAAAACATATCGCGGGGGCTGCTTACCCTGGTTTTATTGGTGCTGTTCCAAATGTGGAGGCGGCCATTGATTTAATGGATTTACCGGGTGTGACTTATGACGGAGTCTTGACTGATATGTACCTCACTAAGGAGCCAGTAGGGCTAGAAATAGTGATGGAGTGCCAGAAAAGAGAAATTCCGTGCGTGGTTTGCACGGATTGCCATAGTCACCCGGAGAATAACTTCTGGTACAAACTAGCTCAGCACATGGGGGCTGATCTTGTAACAGATAAAGACTGGGGCCGGGCGGTGGATTTACTGATCCAGAAAATAGATTATGAAGGAGGTGAAAAAAGATGAGTTGCGAGAAGAGACAACAGGCAATAGTTGATCTTGTGCTAGCTGACCTTGAGGAGGCAGAAATTGGGAAGGATCTGGAAGGGGTTAGGGATCACATGAAAAACTGTAAGGATTGCCGGGATTATTATTTCAAAATATATAATTCCAAGCGGGGGTATGACGAGAATATGTCTTCTGATGATAAGCGTATTCTTCGTTGGTTTGTGGATGAAGTCCGGGACACGGCTAAAAAATGTGTAAAGTGTGGGGATGGTCTTGACCCGGCATATAAATATTGCAGTTCGTGTTCTTTCCCAAGCCCTTTCTTTGATGAAGAAGAAATGTTAGAAGAGGAGAGGGAACAGACAAAAAAAGGTTGCGACAGTGATCACATGGACAGCTGGGTTCAAGATTTTTTAAAAGATGGGGAACCTATCGTGGAAAACTTTTGCCCGTATTGTGGCAAGAGTTTGGAAAAATTCAAATAATAAGAAATAATAGATTAAGGCTGGTGTATTACGCCAGCTTTTTTTGTGTCTATTTTTAATTCCATTATCGCTCCTTGCTTTCTCCTGCTATACTGGGAACTATGGAAAGAATAATCCAGACAATGAGTAATGGGGTGTTATCGCCATCGACTTTGAAGTTGATCGGGCGCTATGGAGAGTGGCAGAAAATGGCTAAGCAGCCGGTTGATGGTGAGGTGATCCAGGCCGATGAAGTGGCGTCCAAGGTGTCGGCGATTTATGAGAAAATCAAAGGAGTGGTGGATTGGCGGGAAGAGCATTTGTTGCGCAAAAGGGCGATTGAGAGAACACTGAAAAGATTGATTGTTTTTGGTGAATATGGCCAGCCGGGAGCGGTGGAGGATATGATCCATGAGTTGATCCGGGGTGGGTATTTTGCCAATAATACGATTGAGAAGACCAAAATTGCGGCCGTACAGATGATAATGGATAAGTATATTTATATTTTGAATAATGTAGTGCATCCGCAAAAACAGGATGAGGTGTATTTTCAAAGTTGGTTACTCAAAATTGCCAGTTATGAGATTGAACAAAAGTTGGCGCCGGCCGCGCGCGAAGAAACGTTGATGAAATTCATGACGGGGGAAATGATTAAAGTGATTAAGTTGCGTGAGGAGGGGACGGTGGGCAAGATGAGTGAGGAAGAAAAGAATGTGCAGATATATATTGCTACCCAAAGAGCTTTGTTTAAAATTGATAAATCGACTATTACTTATTATTTACTGACAAGAAAATTTCCGGATTGGTCCAATTTGCAGATGTCGTCACCAGAGTTGGACGAGATGACTAAAAATATTTATACCATAAAAAATGATTTGGATCGCGAATTGAATCATCCCTTGGCTACTAAATTTTTGCGGGTGTGCGAAAAGTACGACACGCCGTTTTTGATTTTGAGTGATATTGTGGCCAGTGATCCGTCTTTAGCGGAGCATCGATTAGCTAACCCACAGACCTTGGAAGGACTGATAAGCCAGTTCTATAATATTAGATTGAATAATTTGAAAGGGGTGATGTGGCGGGCGGCATTATACAGCACTATTTCAATTTTTATCACTAAAGTGCTTTTGGCGTTAATTACCGAGATACCATTCGATATTTTTGTGACTGAGCAATTCCATTATAGTGTCTTAGCGATCAATCTAATGTTTCCGCCGTTATTAATGTTTTTGCTGGTGATTACCGCTCGACTACCGGGAGCGGAGAATTTGCAGCGGGTGACCGAGGAGGTAAAAAAGATTGTATATGATGGTAGTGAACGTAAGGCGCGGGAGATAAAAGTGGTGTCTCCTAAAAATAAAATAATTCAGTTCTTTGTAGTTTTGCTCTATATTTTAACCTATGTTTTGACTTTTGGAATGGTGATCTATGCATTACGATTGTTACATTTTAGTATTTTTTCGACTGGCATATTTTTGATATTCTTATCGACGATCAGTTTTTTGGGGATCAAAATTCGGGAGCGAGGACGGGAGTTGAATGTTGATCGTGATGAAGAAACCATTTGGCAGACAGTGGCTATTTTCTTTTTCTTCCCGGTGGTGCGGGCGGGTAAATGGCTGGTTGATCGTTGGTCTGGTTTGGAAATAACTTTATTGATCACGATATTGGTTGATATGCCGTTTTTGGTATTTATTGCTTTTATTGAGCAGTGGACGCATTTTTTGCGGGAGAGGCGGGAGGAGATTAATTAGTAATTCACATTTAATTCAAAATAAAAACGCCGTCAATATATTTTGACGGCGTTTTAATATTTGATCTAAGATTAATTTTGTTCTTCCGGGATGAGCTCGGAGAAAGTATCCATAAAATCATTGATGGCTTGATCGGTGACATCAAGATTGTCAAAAGCTTCGTTATATTTATCCATGATGGAGTTATAGGTGTCAATATCGTCGAATTTATCGTAGAGATCTTGGCTGTAGTCCAGCACTTGGAGGGCGTATTTTAGATAATCGCTTTCCAGGCGGTTCATTTCGTCGGAGTTGGTGGGATGATCATTGACGTATTCTTCATATTCATTGATAACTGGTTTGGCTTGGTCGATGGCTTGTTTGATCGGTTCGGCCGACTGGACGTCGATCAGGTTATCGTTGATGACCAGAAGAGCGTCATAGACATCATTACGCATTTGGTAGATATCGTTGTGATAGTCAATCAATTCATCTTCCAGTTCTTGTTGGGTTAAAGAATTTTTTGTTTCGGTATTGGTTTCGGTATTGGTGTCGGTCAAATCATCGAAGTTGAAATCAGAGTTGGTTTCGGTGGTATTGGTGTTTTGGGTTTGATCAATTTTGTTACTATTGGAGATAACAAAGTAGGCGGCGACTCCACCAACGATGGTAACCAGTAACAAAATTAGACAACAGCCAACAATGATCCAGATATAATTTTTTTTCATAGGCTTAATTAATGGATAAGATATTAAATGAGGATAAATATATACTAATTTTAGTATAATATATTATGTGTATTAATTAATATGGAGGATTGCCAATGTTGTCACAAATCCCTTTTGATCTGAGTCGGGTTGATCAGGAAAAATTAGATGTTAATCTATTACGGGCAGCAATTATTGCCGAGTTGGACGCGATCAATTTATATGAGCAAATGGTAGCTATGACTCGGGATGAGCATATGAAAAAAGTATTTTTGGCGGTGGCCAAAGAGGAAAAGGAGCACGTAGGCGAATTTCAAGCCATGTTGCTGGAGCGAGATGCTGAGCAAGTGCAAGAAATGGCCGAGGGGAAGGAAGAAGTGGAAGAAATGCGATAGATAATTACGAATGACAAACGACAAATGACAATATTGTAGGGGCGGGTTTTAAACCCGCCCATGATCGTGCGCCAATCCATAAATCCGTAAATGGTGATGATCGCAATAATGCGTGCGGTAATTCGAATTTCGTGCATAAATGCACGAGGGCGGGTTATAAACCCGCCCCTACAATATTGTCATTTGTCATTCGTAATTTATTATTATGCAATATCGATTTCCACAAAATTTTTACTGGGGAGCAGCGACGAGCGCCCATCAGGTTGAAGGTGGATTAACCAATGACTGGTCAGAGTGGGAGCGGGCCAATGCTTCTAGGTTGGCGGCCGCGGCGAAAGAATATTGGCAGTCTTGGCAACAGGAAAAGTTTCCGGAGATGTTTGGTGAAGCCAATTATATTTCCGGTCAGGCAGGTGATCAATTTAATCGATATGAAGCCGATTTTGACCTGGCTAAACAATTGGGACACAATGCCCTTCGTTTTTCGATTGATTGGTCGCGGGTGGAGCCGAGGGAAGGTGAATTTGATGAACGAGTTTTGGATCATTATCTGCAAGTAATTGAAGCGTTGCGCCGGCGAAATATTGAACCATTGGTGACTTTTTACCATTGGCCTTTGCCATTGTGGCTGAGTCAAAAAGGCGGGTGGGAAAACCGCCGGGTGGTGGAATATTTTGTTCGCTATGGCGCGAAATTGGGGCAGCATTTTAAGAACAAGATAAAATATATCATTACAATCAATGAGCCATTGGTGTTTACGGGACATGGCTATATTACTGGTGAGTGGCCACCGGGTAAAAAAGATTATTTAGCATATTATTTGGTGGTGGGCAAACTCATCCAAGCTCATCAGCAAGTTTATGGCGTGTTGAAAGAGATTGATAATAATTTTCTGATCGGGGTAGCTCAGCAAAATGCCTGGTTTGAAGCGGCTGGTAACAAACTAGTGAATCGTATGCTCAAGTCGGTGGCTGATTGGTGGAACAATCAGATGTTTTTAGAAAAAATAAATAATTATCAGGATTTTATTGGTTTGAATCACTATTTTCATCATTTGATCGATGGGGGATGGGGAAAGAATAAAAATGAGCGAGTGTCTGATCTGGGCTGGGAGCTGGTGCCCGAGTCGTTGTATCATTGTTTGCTGGAATTGAAGCGGTTCAATAAACCGGTGGTGATTACCGAGCATGGCTTGGCCGATCGAGATGATCAACTACGGCCGTGGTTTATAACTGAGTCACTCAAATGGGCCCATCGAGCGATGACTGAGGGAGTGGATTTAAGGGGTTATTTGCACTGGTCTTTGATTGATAATTTTGAATGGAGTAGTGGTTTTTGGCCGCGGTTTGGGCTGGTAGCCGTAGATTTTGAGACGCAAAAGCGGACACCGCGGCCCTCGGCGTATGTTTTAAAAAAGATTATTGTTGATAATGGGATGTAGAAATTAGAAATTAACGAGTGGTGTGAACTAATAATATGATTAGTTTGCATGTCATCCCCGCCTTGAGCGGGGATCTCATCATTAAGACTGCAATAAACGCGTTACATATGAGATCCCCGCTCAAGGCGGGGATGACAATCAAGAGTTATTTGTATAATTCACTCCACTTGTTAATTTGTAATTTGTCATTGGTAATTGTTATATTGGGTATAGAATAACATTAACCATATAAACATGGTGGCAAATAATAATCGGCTTAATTTACACGCCAATGACCTAGTGGATAACGCGGCCGTAGAGGCTTTTGATGAGACGCAGGTGTTTGAGTGGGAGGCGCCGGAATTTATTTATCATGAAAAAGGAAAAAATTGGGTGTGGGGGTTGGTTTTGGCCACAATTGTTTTTGTGGTTATTTTTATTTTATTGAAGAACTATCTGGGAATTGGTATAACTATATTATTGGCGATTGTTATTTACCAATATGCTTTTAAGCAGCCTGGTCCCATGCATTATGTGGTGACCCGTGATGGGTTATTGGTAGGTGAAAAATTGTATGGTTTTAGTGACTTGGAATCTTTTTGGATTAGCGCTGAAGGCATTTTGTATGTCGGTACCAAACACTATATTCCGCCGCGCCTATCAATCATTTTGATTTCGGTGGATATTGAGGCTTTGGAAAAATTTTTGGCGCATTATTTGCCTAAAGTGTCGCGGGAGGGGGGGGACTCGGCTGATAATTTGTCCCGGTGGTTAAGATTGTAATCATGGTTTGCACCCGTAGCTTAGCTGGATAGAGCGTTGGCTTGCGGAGCCAAAGGTCGCAGGTTCGAATCCTGCCGGGTGCGCTTAGTAAATAATTACGAATTACGAATTACAAGATAAATTAATAATTAATAATTTACTTTGTCATTCGTAATTTTTTTTATTATTTTGATACACTATTAGTATGGATAAGAGAGTAAGAATTATTGAAAGTACTTGGTGGAAGAAGATGTCATTTATCTTCTTTTTGATGCTATGTTTTTTATTACCGATCGGGACGAGCTTACGTTTTTTAACGCCGTGGTCAATTGTGGATGGGCAGATATTGGATGTAACCACTTTTTTTATCTACGTGACGGATTTGTTGGTGGTATTGGTACTGGTATTTTGGTTAATTGATATTTTAGTTAAGTTTTGGCGCTATCAGGATTGGGATGATTGGCAAATTGGAGTGTGGCCGGGGGTGGCATTGGTTCTGTTCTGGATATTAGCGCTTTTGGCTTCGTATTCTATTTTTTGGTCTTATAATGGCTCGATGGCTTTTTATCATGTGCTGCGATTGTGGGCCATTTTCTTTTTGTTGGCTTACATTTTATTGGCCATTGGTGCCAGTGGTGAAAAATGGCAATCGATCGGTAAATTTGTGGTTGGATCAGTGTTGATTCAGTCGGTATGGGGAATTGTTCAATATTGGCGGCAGGCCGATTTGGGGTTGTGGTGGTTGGGAGAAAGTCATTTGGGAAAAGATGTATTGGGGGTGGCCAAAGTGGACGTGGCTGGGGAAAAAATTGTGCGGGCTTATGGGAGTTTAGGACACGCCAATGTTTATAGTTTTTTAATGCTATTGGGTCTTATTTTGATTTTGGGAGGGATAATATATTTTGGTAGGGACACGCAGCAGCGCGCCCGGACGAATGAATATATGTGGGGAATTATTTTGGGGATTATTTCAATTGGGTGTCTGGTGGGGTATTCGAGGAGTGTGTGGGTGGCGGGGGTGGTTGTTATGATTGGATTTGTGGTTGAATATTATGGTAGGGGCACGTTGCAGCGTGCCCGTACGGATGCGATTATAGATATAAAATTTTGGATCGTGTTTTTATTGATAATGGTTACGGGCATAATATCGAATTGGTCCGTAGTCTGGACAAGATTGATATCGGGCGAGAGTCTGGGCGGGGATGTATCTTTTAATGTGCGGGTATTTTTAAGTCAGGCGGCGGATTGGATAATAGATAAAGTCTATTATGTGGGGGTGGGGATTGGTAATTTTGTCATGGTGTTACCGCTTTATAGCAGTGATTTGTCGTGGTGGATGTATCAACCGGTACATAACGTGTTTAAATTGATCTGGGCCGAGTTGGGTGTAATTGGTTTCGGTCTATATGTATTGTTGATATTGACTGTTGGTCTTTCCATAATATTTTCACAAGTAAAAAATTATCCCAAATATTTTTGGCTATCAGTTTTTTTAGCAGTAGTCTGGTTACATTTTTTTGATCATTATTTATGGGATGTTTGGGCGGGGCAGTTAATATTTGTATTTTTATTGGGGATGATATTATCATTAAGTCAAAATTCAAAGGTTAAAAGTCAAATATGACTACTCTGACTTCAAAAGTTGCTTTCAATACAATTGTCCAGACGATTGGTAAAGTCGTGGTGGTGGCGACGAGTGTTACAACCATTTCGCTTTTGACTCGTTATCTGGGCGAGGGGGGATTTGGTGAATACACAACTACCATGACTTATTTGGGTTTTTTTGGGATTGTGGTTGATCTGGGGATGTATATTATTGTGGTGCGGGAGTTGGCCAATGACAAGGATAAAGGGCGGTTGTATTTGAATAATTCATTGGGAATGCGATTGGTGCTGGGCTTGTTAATACTATTTTTAGCGCCCTTACTGGCCTATTTATTTTTCCCATATACCAACCAAGTCGATATGGCGATTGCCATTGGGGCGATTAGTTTTTGGTTTATCAATCTTAATCAGATTGTCGTGGCGGTTTTCCAGGTTAATTTACATATGTGGAAGTTGGTAATGGGTGAAGTGCTGGGCCGAATTGTTATTTTGGTTTTAACTTATTATTTTGTGCTGGCGCAGGGGAATTTATTGGATTTTATCTGGGCCAATGTGGCTGGCAATATTGCTTTGTTTATCGTAACTTACTTATTTGCTAGGCACTATCTGTCTTTGCGGCCTCAATTTAATTGGAAAATCTGGCGGCGGATAATGATCGAAACTTTACCTTTGGCGGTAGTGGTTTTACTTAATCGGATATATTTTAATGTGGACACCATATTTTTATCAGTTTTTCGTTCTCAGGAAGAGGTGGGGGTTTATGGGTTGCCCTACAAGATTTTGGATATATTGATTACTTTTCCCTCGATATTTGTGGGTTTGGTTTTTCCGACTTTGGTGCGGCATGGCTTGAAGGGGATTGGCGAATTGAAACGAGTGTATCAAAAAGCTTTTGATTTTATGATGATGACGGCTCTACCAATGCTAACAGGCTTGATCATGTTGGCCCGGCCGATTATTAAGTTACTGACAGGTGAGGTCGGGTTTGAAGATTCGGTCTATATTTTGCAGATCCTGTCGGTACCGGTGGTATTCGTTTTTTTTAGCACGTTGTCAAATAATCTGGTAATTGCGGTGAAAATGCAGAAAAAATTGATGTGGATTTCGCTCGTTTGTGTGATATTTAATTTGGCGCTCAATATTTGGTTGATACCGAAATATGGTTATTGGGCGGCAGGTTCGGTTACAGTGGTAACGGAATTGTTGGTGATGATTTTGTCGATGGTGTTTGTCTGGAAATATATCCAGATATTACCAAATTTAAATATTGTGACCAAGGTTGTTCCCAGTGTGGTGGCGATGGGTTTAGTTTTGTACTGGTTGTCAACTTGGAATTTGGTTTTACTGGTAGCCATTGGAGGTTTGGTCTACTTTGTCATGATGTATTTGTTGGGGGGTATTAGTCGAGACATGGTATTAAAAGTGGTTGGTAAAAAAAATGACTAAGAAGCGTCAATTTGATGTGTCCGTAGTATTTGTGACTTACAATGGTAGGGATTTTTTTGAAAATTGTATTGCTTCTCTGCGGGAGGATATTCGGTCGAGTAAATTGATGGTTGAAGTGATTGTGGTGGACAATGGTTCGACTGATGGCATGCGGGAATTGTCGGGAAAAGAGGAATATAATTGGATCAAATGGATACTCTCGGACAATGTTGGTTTTAGTGGGGGGAATAATCGGGGCATGAAAGTGGCCCAAGGAAAGTATATTTTATTACTGAACGCTGATACTTTAATAACCAAGGGGACATTGCGGTCTTTGTATAGTTATCTGGATAATCACGCCTCGGTGGGGGTGGTGGGACCACAACTGCGATTTGGCGATGGCTCGCTTCAAGTTTCAGCCTATGATAGCTATCCTAATTTGTTGACAGGTTTCTTGGAAAATACTTTGTTCGATCGATTATTATATTGGTTGTTTCCATATACAATATATCCTGGTAAATTATTTTCGCGGCGGATGCACGATCGAGAGCGGGAGGTTAAACATATCTTGGGGGCGGCCATGTTTTTGCGGCGCGAGGTATGGGAACAGACGGAGGGTATGGATGAGAGATTTTTTATGTATCGGGAAGAAACTGATTGGCAGCGGCGGATTGGACAAGCGGGGTGGAAAATTATGTTTTATCCGACGGTGATCATCACTCATTTCGAAGGGGGCAGCACGGGGCAAACTAGATTTAAAAAACAGTGGGATAAGAAACTGGATTATTATTTACCCAGTGTCTATGGTTTTGAGAATAAATGGCATGGTTGGCTCTCTAGTTGGCTATTGGTTATTATTTATGTGTTTGGCTCACTCTGGATACTGATTGTTTTACTGCCAACTTTCATGATTAATAATTTATTCGGCTGGATGGTGCCTAGATGGTGGCAAACGATTAATCGTTCGATTACGGATATTAGTATTTATCATGTGGCAGTGCTTAAATGGCACGTGAAGCGTTTTTTGACGGGAAAAAGTGTGTTTCTGGATGTGAGAGGGAAATTAATTACAAATTACGAATGACAAATTACAAGATGAGCAGTTATATATCATTTATATTAATTAATGGCAGCAAATGTATGGCCGGTGGTGTTATGGTGGATCTGTCTAATAATAGTAAGTTTTATGGCTAGCCATATAATTAATATAAATGATATATAACTGCTCATCTTGTAATTTGTCATTCGTAATTTGTAATTAATTTTGTGTATGAAAATTGGTATTGATTATCGGGAGGCGATTAAGCAGGAAAAGGCTGGCAAGGGCGTGGTGGTGGCGGAATTGATGGCGGAGTTTAAGAAAGTGGTGCCGACAGATTGGCGGGTGGATTTATTGGTGCACGAAGATTTTGATATGACTGATTTTCCTGATAATTTCCACAAAGTGACTATTAAATGGCCGGGTTTATTGTGGCATCTACGAGTAGTATGGGAAGTGTGGTGGAAATATGATGTCTATTTGGCGCTGACTAGTTTCATGGTGCCCAGATTATCAATGTCAAAGAAATGTATAGTGATGGTTCATGATCTGATTGCTTTTATGGATGAGTTTTCCACTCGGCATAGTCCAAAAGCTTTGTGGAATGAACGATTGACGGTTGCCGGAGCTTTGAAAAGTGTTGGTAAAATTATCGTACCGTCGGTGGGTACGAAAAATGATTTAATAAAAATGTTTGGTGTCGATGACCGGAAGATTTTTTTAATGGTGGAGGGGGTAAATAAGATTCCAGCCAAGATTGATGTCGAAGCAGCTAAGAATAAATATTCTCTATCAAGTGATTATTTGTTTTTTGTGAGTACAATTGAACCGAGGAAGAATATTATTCGGCTGATAGAAGCATTTGTTCGATTTAAGCAGGAGAAAAACTGGTCCGGTAAATTGGTGGTGGCGGGGAAGAAGGGTTGGTATTATGAGGATGTGTTTAGAAAGGTAAAGGAACTGGCCGCCGATGACGATATTATTTTTACGGGTCGGGTGAGTGATGAGGAAAAGTTTGCTTTAATCAAAGGGGCCAAGTGTTTGTGTTATCCTAGTTTATATGAGGGCTTTGGTTTGCCGGTTTTGGAGGGAATGGTAATGGGTACGCCGGTGTTAACCTCAAATGTTTCTAGTTTACCGGAGGTGGCTGGTGAGGCGGCGGTGTTGGTTGATCCGAGGAATGTGGTGGATATTAGTCAAGGTATAAAAAAAATAGTTTTGGATCAGGAATTAGCGCCGACGTTGGTGGCTAGGGGTTATGAGCAAGTAAAGAAGTTCAGCTGGCAGAAAGCAGCGGCAGAGTTGGTTAAATTAATTATCAATATAAATGCTAGTTAAAGCTAAAAATATAATTAACCGATATTCAATGACCGTTGCCTTAGTGGGTGGGTGCTTGATAGTGTTATATGCATTTTTATCAACTATTGATCAAAAAATAGCCATAGCGGCTTTGGGCGCGGGAATATTATTTTTGTGGATGTGGTATGACATTCGGATTGGTTTATGGTTGCTTCTATTTTCGGTTTTAGCCGGACAACTGGTCCGGTTCAGTTTCGGTGGCGGGGCGATATTGTTGAGTGATGGTGTAATTGGAATATTGCTGGTAGTATGGGTGGCTAATATTTTAATAAGAAAACGAGTTTTTAGATCCAATTTATTGTGGTGGGGATTGGTTTTTTTCTGGCTGATTAGCTTTTTGATTAATATGTGGGTGGTACCTCAGTATGGAGCAGATAAGATGGTTGATATATGGTTATACTGGATACGATTGGTGATGTATAGCACTTGTTTGCCAATTACCTGGAGTATCGTGGAATGGTATGGGGAGTCCAAGCGGTATTTGTGGTGGTTTTTGTGGATGGGGGTAATATTTTTGGCGCTGGGTTTTTTGCAATTGATTATATTTCCGGATATTAGCTTTTTGACAGAATTTGGCTGGGATCCGCATGTGGGGCGTTTACTTTCCACTTTTTTGGATCCGAATTTTGCCGGGGCGATTTTGCTATTGTTTTTCGCTACTTCTTTTTCCTTTTATTTTCATTATCGGGAATGGACATTCCAAAAGCTCTCTTGGGCGGTTTTAAGTGGATTATTTTTATTGGGAATTGTTTTAACTTTATCGCGTAGTGCCTATGTGGCTTTGGCCGTGATTTTTTCAGTAATGGCGTATAAATTTGATAAACGTTTGTTGTTGATGGGAGGATTGCTGGCGTTATTGATCTTGGTGAATAGTCCGCGGATTGAAGAGCGGGTGCAAGGGATATTTAAAGTTGATAATACGGCTCAGTTACGATTGGAGTCCTGGGAGGATAGTTTGGCGATTGCCGAAGATAATTTGTGGACGGGAGTGGGTTACAATGCTTTGGCTATCGAACAACTTCGGCGGGGAATTATTGTTGATACCAATGTTCATTCGGCTGGGGGGTCGGATAGTAGTTATCTGACAGTATGGTCAACCATGGGATTGTTTGGTTTATTATCTTTTGCTTTTATTCTAGTGGTTTATTTTGGGATAATTTATTATTCTTATTGGAAAGAAAAAAAAGATTGGGAATATAAATATTTTCTTTTGGGATCTTTGATGGGTATATTGGGAGTGATGATTCATGCTCAGTTCACCAATAGTTTGTTTTATGTGCATATTTTAATTCCAGTTTGGTTTTTGATGGGGCTGGCGATGGGCTGGAAGACAAGTTTCGAGGATCAAGGATCAAGTAATAAGTATTAGATTTACTTGATCCTTGATCCTTGTTACTTGATACTTGGTATGTTATGGCTTTATTTATCGCGACAATTTTATTGTTTATTTTAGCCTGGTTATCCTGGAAGGATATCATATGGGGGGTGTCTTTTTTGGTGTTTTTGTTGCCATTTTATCTGATTCGATTACAGATTGGTGGCATACCAACCACATTTTTGGAGTTGGGTATATATTTAGTATTTTTGATATATCTGTGGCGTTGTTACCAGAAAAAGGCGGTTTGGCGTTGGAATGGGTATTATACCTTGGCGATGGTTTTTTTGGGCCTAGTATTAATGAATGTCTTATTTGTTTCTGACGATAAAATCAATTCACTGGGATTGTGGAAAGGCTGGTTTTTTGATCCAATGATATTGATGTTGGTGGTGGCCAATAGTTTGAAAAATATGCGCCAGTTGGAACTATTGCGTCAAGGGTTTGTTTTTTTACTGGGTCTTTTGGGCGGAGTGGCTTTTATCCAACTAATATTCGGCGTGACTTATACTCCGGATGGGCGAGTGTCGGCTTTTTTTTCATCGGCTAATTATTTGGCGATGTTATTGTGGCCGGCTTTGTTGATTGTTTTGGTAACCACCTGGAAAAATAGAAAGATCATTTGGTGGGAAGTTATTTTTTGGTTATTGGGGTGTTTAGCTTTACTGTTTTCGGCTTCATACGTGGGGATCGGTAGTTTTTTGTTGGGGGTATTGATGTATAGTTGGATGAAGACTGGTCACAATATCAAAAATGTTTTAGTGGTAATTTTATTTATAATTATTTTGGCGAGTGGTTTTGTGGCTTCGCAATGGGGGACAGAACGTTTAAATAACATGATTGATCTGGGTCGGCGGTCTTCAATTACGGTTAGGTTGCAAGTGTGGCAGGTGGATTGGGCGATAATCCTGGATCGGATGTGGTTAGGTATTGGTTTGGGAAATTATGAACGGCAGTATTTGGAATACGCACCAATTTTGTTTCATCCACCTTTAGAATGGCGGATGTTGCATGGGCATAATCTGTTTTTACATACTTGGGTGGAACTGGGACTATTGGGTTTGATATTATTACTATTGATAATCGTATCTTGGTGGCGTAAGTTGATGCAACTGCTTAAGAAAAAAGATTATTATTGGTGGGTGGTAGCGATAATGATAGTTTTGGCCGGATGGATAGTGGGCGGGATGTTGGACACGCCATACTACAAGAATGATTTATCGATATTATTTTGGTTATTATTCGGGATAACGATAGCGATTGAGCAAAATAATAATTAACGAGTTGTGCCAATTAATCATCCCTCATGTCATCCCCGACCGGAAGCGGAGCATAGCGGAGCGCTCCGGTTATCGGGGATCTCATCAATAAGGCGTTTATAATAAACTTTATGATGTCATCCCCGCTCAAGGCGGGGATGACAGGGGAATGACTAACTAGCACAACTCATTAATTATTAATTTGTTATATTATTTTTTTATTAGGGAAATTACTATGAAAATATGTATTGATGCCAGGTTTATTGCTGGCGGGGACGGGCTAGCCAGATATACATATAAATTATTGGAAAATATTTTGAAGATTGATCGACAAAATCAATATATTATTCTCGTTTACAAACAGGACGTGGGGATGATTGATTTTAAATATGAAAACTATGAAGTGGTCGGGGTGGATTTTGTGCATTACACCGTGGGTGAACAGTGGGGGATGTGGCGATATTTGAATAAAATGAAACCGGATCTGGTGCATTTTACTAATTTTAATCACCCCATTTTTTATCAGGGTAAATTTATTACCACGGTACACGATATTACTTTGTTGTTTTACCCAGGCCGGGTGCGGCGTAAATTTATTTCCCAGTTTGGTTACAAAGTGGCCATGCATAGTGCGGTGATGAATTCAGAACGGATGATTACGGTGACGGAATATACTAAAAATGATATTTTAAAATATTTTGGCGGGAAAGCGGAGAATATGGCGGTGGTTTATGAAGCTATCAATGATAAATTTGTGCGGTGTGAAGATGAAAAATATATTGGTCAAGTTAAAAATAAATATAAGATAAGCGCGCCCTATTTTGTTTATTTGGGTCAATGGCGGGTACATAAGAATCTGGTCGGGTTGGTGGAGGCATTTGATAAATACAAGCAGGGTGGATCAAATATGCAATTAGTTTTGATTGGTAAAGAAGATCCACGTTATCCGGAGGTGCGGCAGGCGATTGATCGATCGAAATATAAAAATGATGTGATTATTACTGGGTGGGTGGAGGAAGAAGAAGTGCCGGCGTTGGTGACGGGGGCCAATAGTTATATTTTCCCCTCCAAGTATGAGGGATTCGGCTTCACGCCGTTGGAGGCGATGCAATGTGGTATTCCGGTGGCTTCGTCAAATGCTTCCTGTTTGCCGGAGGTTTTGGGTGAGGCAGTGATATATTTTGATCCAGATAATATTGATGAGATGGCGGAGGCAATGAGAAGAATTGTTGATAATGAAAATTTACGGGTGGATTTGGTCAAACGCGGCTATGCTCAAGTAGCTAAATATTCCTGGGAAAAAATGGCCAAAGAAACTTTGGCTGTGTATAATCAAGTCTTAGGGCTATAATTACAAACGAAAAATTACAAATTACGAATAATGAATTGGAATAGTCATATATCATTTATTTTAATTAATGGCAGCGAATGTTTGGCCGGTGGTGTTAATGTGCTGCTGTCTAATAATATTCGGTTTTATGGCTAGCCATATAATTAAAATAAATAATATATGACTATTCCAATTCATTATTCGTAATTTGTAATTTTTCGTTTGTAATTGATTATTAATTTATTTAGGAGGAAGTCAAAATGGAATTGGCTCAAACTATGTTGTTGGTATCCATGGTAGTGGCGGTTTTGGCAGTAGCTTGGGGCGGATTTTTGGTCTGGAATATTATAAAAATGCCCGAGGGAAGCGATACCATGCGATCAATTGCTAGTGCTATCCAAGAGGGGGCGGCGGCTTATATGAAGCGACAGTACACCTGGGTGGCCGTGGTAGCGGCGGTGTTATTTGTCCTATTATTTTTGGTGATGGGGCGTTGGGAAATTGCCGTCGGATTTTTGGTGGGAGCATTTTTATCGGCCTTGGCTGGTTATATCGGGATGAGTGTGTCGGTGCGGGCCAATGTTCGTACCTGTGAAGCGGCTAAAAAAGGATTGGGGGAAGCTCTGAAAGTGGCTTTTAATGGAGGTACGGTGACTGGTTTAATGGTGGTTGGTTTAAGTTTGCTCGGGGTGGCCGGTTTCTTTTTCTTAACTGGAGCTAACAAGGAGACGATTGATGGTTTGGTTGGTCTAGGTTTTGGTGGTAGTTTGATTTCAGTTTTTGCCCGTTTGGGTGGTGGTATTTTTACCAAGGGAGCGGATGTGGGAGCGGATTTAGTTGGTAAAGTCGAGGCGGGTATTCCGGAAGATGATCCGCGTAATCCGGCGGTAATTGCTGATAATGTTGGTGATAATGTGGGTGATTGTGCCGGCATGGCGGCTGATTTGTTTGAAACTTACGCGGTGACAGCGGTATCGGCCATGTTGTTGGCCCGAATTGCGTTTGTGGATAATGACAATGCTTTGGTTTTACCGTTGGCCATGGGTGCGGTCTCAATCATTAGTTCAATAATCGGCACTTTCTTCGTCCGGCTGGGAGCGGATAAGAAAATTATGAGTGCTCTATATACTGGGTTAATCGTTTCGGGGTTATTGTCGGCGATTGGCTTTTTTGTACTGATATATTACTTGATGTCCAATAATGGTGTCTATGTTTACACCAATATTTTCTTTGCGGCTTTGGTTGGTTTGGTGGTGACTGGTTTGATGGTGGTGATTACTGAATACTATACTTCCAAATCGTATAGCCCGGTACAAAGGATAGCGGAAGCTTCGACTAGTGGTCATGCCACCAATATCATTTCTGGTTTGGCGGTGGGCATGGAGTCAACTGTCTGGCCAGCTTTGGTGATTGTGGTGGGAATTTTGATTAGTTATTTCCTGGCCGGAATTTTTGGGGTGGCCGTTAGTGCTATGGCTATGTTGTCTATGGCCGGTATTATTGTGGCTATCGATGCTTACGGTCCAATTACTGATAACGCCGGTGGTATTGCGGAGATGTCCGGACTGGGAGAAGATATTCGAAAAGTGACTGATGAATTGGATGCGGTGGGCAATACAACCAAGGCGGTAACTAAAGGTTATGCGATTGGCTCGGCCGCGCTGGCGACGGTGGTTTTGTTTGGTGCCTATGCTGACGCAGTGACGACTAAACTTGGTGGGGTGGTGCATTTTGAGATTAGTGATCCCTATGTAATCGCGGGTTTATTTATTGGGGCGCTGATTCCTTTTTTGTTTAGTGCTTGGTCCATGCAGGCGGTGGGTAAAGCGGGGGCGAAAGTGGTGGATGAGGTACGGCGTCAATTTAAACAAATTAAAGGTTTGATGGAAGGTAAAGCTAAACCTGATTACGCGCGGGCGGTGGATATTGTGACCAAGGAAGCAATAAATCAAATGGTTTGGCCGGCTTTATTGCCAGTTTTGGTGCCGGTAATTGTGGTGGCAGTTGGGTACTTCTTTTTGAAATCAGGCCAAGGAGCTTCAATGTTGGGTGGCGTGCTGGTGGGTAGTATTGTGACGGGATTTTTTGTAGCGGTATCGATGACTTCCGGTGGGGCGGCTTGGGATAACGCGAAAAAATATATTGAAGAAGGTGAATATGGTGGCAAGGGTAGTGTGGCTCACGCCGCGGCGGTGACTGGTGATACGGTGGGTGATCCCTACAAAGACACGGCTGGTCCAGCGATCAATCCGATGATTAAAATTCTAAATATCGTCGCGATTTTACTGGTTAAATTTTTACGTTAATCTTTTTGATGTTCTACATAAAAGAATCCACACCTTTTTTAGGGGAGTGGATTCTTTTAATTTACGGTTAATATAAATATGATAAAGTGTAAATAAAGGGTGTGATTAATTGGTCATTGATAAACGATAAATTTAATATTGTGACTAAAAAAAATAAAAAAAGCGATCAAAAGAAACAACCTGTAACAAATGAAAAGCAGAATCAGGGTGAAAAAATGACTAATTCATTTGGGTGGGTTCGTAAAATTATTTTATTGTTAGCGGTGGTGCTGATAGTTGGTCTAATGGCTGGTTGGGCGATGGAAATATCCTATGCTGGCAAAGTGGCCTATGGTTTGAGGCTGGGTGATTTTGATTTGGGCGGGATGACGCGTAGCCAGTTGGCGGAGTTCTTTGCTGATCGCCAGGAACGATATGAGCAAGGTCTCGCGGTGACTGGTCAAAACTTATCGGCGGATAATCAATTTGATTATACGGCTGTAGGGATGGGGGTGGATTTGGATCAGTGCCAAAAACAAATTTGGGAATATGGGAGATATCAAAATTTCTGGCCCCGGCTTTTTAGTCGACTGCGAGCAGCAAGTGGTCAATTAAATATATCTTGTGAGGTTTTTGAAGATCAGTTTGATTATAATAATTGGTTAAATGGATTACGGGAGAGAGTTAATCAACCGGCCGTTTCGGCGGCGATTGAAAAAGGAGAAGATGATTTTAAAGTTATTCAGGCAAGTCAGGGAATGGTATTTGATGAGGATAAATTATTATCTGATCTAAAAAATAAGTTATCCGGGCTGGATCTCGCGCCAATTATTTTGGTGGAAAAGCCAGACTATCCGGTGGTGTCAGACCAGATGGTCAGTGAGGCTTTGAGTTTGGCGCAAACGGAAATGAGTCGGCCAATGCAGTGGCAGTACGAGGATTGGACAATTGAAATTACTAGTGATGATATTTATCAGATGTTGTACTTTGAACAAAAAAATAAAGTTGATTGTCATGACAATGTGGAGGCAACAGTCAATGATCAGGGACAGGTCTTGTGTGTTGGTTACGATTTAGCGGTAGTAGATAGATTTCTCAATGAACGGGCGACGGCTTTTGAGGATCGGCCGCAAAATCCTCGTTTGGCGATGACAGCGACGGGACCGGTGGTGGTGGAAACCGGCACTACGGGTCAGATGGTCAATCGGGTGAAGTTGATTACTGATTTAGAAAATAACTTGGGGCAGTCGAAAGATATTGTTAAATTGCCAGTAGAGGTGATGGAGTCGGTGATAGCGACGGGAAATTTGGCGGAATTGGGTATCAAAGAGTTGATTGCCACTGGTTCGTCGGATTTTAGTTATTCACCAGCCAATCGGATTCATAATATTTCGGTGGGAGCGGAAAATTTCAACGGGATGGTTTTGGCACCCGGTGAAGAGTTTAGTTTCACGACTCTGCTTGGCTCGGTTGACGCGGCTAGTGGTTATTTACCGGAATTAGTCATTGCCGGCAATGAAACTAAGCCAGAATATGGCGGGGGGTTATGCCAAGTGTCAACCACTATGTATCGTACCGCTTTGGACGCTGGTTTTCCGATTACGGCTCGTACACCCCATCGTTATCGGGTTAGTTATTATGAGCCGGCGGGTCAGGACGCGACGGTCTATATTCCCAATCCGGATTTGCGTTTTGTCAATGACACTAAACACTATGTTCTGATTGAGGCGGTGATTTCCGGCGCGATTTTGACTTTTAATTTCTATGGCACCAATGACGGGCGGCAAGTGGAAGTGACAGAGCCGGTGATTTTCAATATTACCTCGCCGCCGGCACCGGAGTATATTTATACCAACAGTTTGGCGCCGGGCCAAAAAGTCCAGGTGGATAGTGCTCATTATGGCGCGGATTCGATTTTTTATCGGTATATTACCAATGCCAATGGTGAGACTAAAGAGGAAGAGATTTTTAGTCGTTATCAAGCCTGGGCGGCCAAATACAAAGTGGGGGAGGGAGAGCCGGAACCGACGGATAATAAATCTGATTTAGTCGATGATAGTTCCGATGTTCCTGTCTTGCCGGAAGAGACGGATGTATCGGGAACTGCATAATGAGTAATTAATAATGAATAGTTAATAATGAGAAGTAAGAATTGATGAATTGTTTCTCTATTGATCATTATTAATTATTCATTTTTAATTATTAATTATTAATTATGAACCTAAAAATTGATACGAGTATTTTCAAGGCCTATGATATTCGTGGTATTGCCGGAGAAAATTTGAGTGAGGATATTATGGAAAATATTGGGCGGGCGCTTGGTACTTTTATCCGCCGGCATGGTGGCAAAATTATGGTGACGGGAAGGGATATACGGCATAGTTCGCTATCTTATCAGCAGGCGGTGAATCGGGGTTTACTGTCAACCGGATGCGACGTGTGGGATATGGGGATTATTACCACGCCGACCATGTATTATGCTTGTCATAAATATGCAGTAGACGCCGGGGCGGTAGTGACAGCCAGTCATAATCCAGCTGAATATAATGGTTTGAAAATGTCTTTTCAGAAAAAATCGTTACCAGAAGAACAGATCTATATGGTTCGCGATCTCACGTTAGCCAAAGATTTTGAAAAGGGCGAGGGTGAGTACAGAGAATTTTTTCAGGTACAAAATGATCACATTGATGATGTAGTGGCTAAAATAAATTTGGCCAAACCTTTAAAAGTGGTGGTGGACGCGTCTGGGGCGGTGGCTAATTTTATGGCGCCGAAGGTGTTGGGAAAATTAGGTTGCGAATATGAAGTAATAAATAATAATATTGATCCGGATTTTACAGCTCATGAACCGGATCCGGTGATATTGGCTAATTATTCACAGCTGCTGGCCAAGATCGAGGAGAATCAGGCGGATTTGGGGGTGATGTTCGATGGTGACGCGGATCGGATTGGCTTTGTTGATGATCTGGGTCATATTTGGCTGGGAGATAAAATTCAAATGCTTTTGGCGCGCGATATTTTGCCGAGTCATCCGGGAAGTAAGGTGATTGTGGAGCTAAAAAATTCGGAAGCGGTGGTGACAGAGGTGGAAAAACTGGGCGGAGAACCAATATTTTGGAAAACTGGGCATACACTCATTGAGGAAAAGTTGCATGAAGCGGGCGCGATTTTGGCGGCCGAGATGAGTTGTCACTATTATATTGCCGACCGGTGGTATAAGTTTGACGATGCTACTTACGCCATGGCCAGGGTGATGGAAATTATTGCTAAGTCGGGACGTAAGTTTTCGGAGTTGATGGCGGATTTACCGAACTATCCGGCCACGCCGGAATATCGTTTGACGGTGCCGGAAGAGAAAAAGTTGGCGATCGTGGCGGAAATGGTCCAGTTTGGTAAGGAAAAATGTGATCACTATTTAGATTTGGATGGAATTCGAGGTTATCTGGAAGATGGCTGGTTTTTGGTGCGTTCCAGTAATACACAGCCGATGGTTATTGTCCGGGTGGAGGCCAAAACGGAAGCTGGCTTGGAAAAAATAAAGAAAATAGTCAAAGATAAATTGGATACGATTGAGGGAGTTAATTTGGATTGGAGTCGTCAATCTGATTGATCGGGGAGGAATTAGTTTAGTATAATATAAGTAATTTATTATCATTAGTTTTTTTGGAGGCCTTGATGGACGAGTTTGATTTAGATGGTTTTGATTCTTTTAATAGTTATGATAGTTATGATTACGGTACGGTTGACTATGGTTCCGGTAGTAGTGATGCTTTGGGCGGATTATTGGCCGGTGGTTTGGGGATTGGGATGATGATCGTCATCTTTTTAGTTTGGTTAGTGATCATTGTTTTCGCTATCTATATAACCTATCGCATGGTCAAAAAAATGGGCTATTCTGGCTGGATGGTGCTGCTGGTTCTTTTCTTTTCTCCCATCATGTCGATTTATTTTGCTTTTGCCAAGTGGCCAGTTGAGCAAGAAGTAGAAAGATTAAGAGGGGGCAGTAAAACTGAAGCCAAGGTGACAGAAGGGGGTAAGTAGGTCTCTTTGGATATATAATTTAGTACAAAAAAGGTTCCTTGCATCAAGGGACCTTTTATTTACTTGTCGACTGGGTTTTTATTTTGTTAAGATGTTGATGTGTGATTTAATTATTACTTATGAAAATACCCAAACATTTAGCTATTATCATGGATGGCAACCGGCGTTGGGCCAAGGAGATGGGAAAAAACAGTGTGACTGATGGTCATCGGGCGGGGTCGGAAGTATTGGAAGAGATCGTGATGGCGGCGCGAGAATTACAGATTGAGTATCTGACTGTCTATCTTTTTTCGACGGAGAATTTTGCTCGCTCGGCGGCAGAGTTGCAGGGGTTGTTTGATTTAAGTGTCGAGTTTGCCCAAAAAAAATGGCAAAAACTGAGAGATAATCAAGTTAAGGTACAAGTTTATGGCGATCTTAGTCTTTTTCCGTCGGCAGTGTCTCGGGCGATGAATTATTTAATGGAAAAAACCACTAGCAATGATCATAAATTAACTTTGGGGTTGTGTTTTGGCTATGGCGGGCGGCAGGAGATTGTTGATGCCTGTCAATCCATGATTAAAGAGGGGATAAAACCAGGGGAAGTGACGGCTGAGTCTTTAGAGAAGCATTTGTATATGCCGGAGGTGTCTGATGTGGATTTGATGATCAGGACGGGTGGGGCGATGAGGTTAAGTAATTTTCTTTTATGGAAAATAGCCTATGCTGAATTGTATTTTGTGGATAAGTATTGGCCGGAATTTGGGCGGGAAGATCTGATCGTGGCTTTGGAGCAATATGGTGAGCGGGAGAGGAGATTTGGCAAATAGCTTCAGACTAATTTTACGAGTGGTATGAATTAGAATTACAAATAATTAATTGCCTTGGTCATATATTATTTATTTTAATTAATGGCAGCAAATGTTTTGCCGGTTTGTGTTAATGTGGAACTGTCTAATAGTGGCAAGTTTTACGGCTAACCATATAATTAAAATAAATAATATATGACCAAGGCAATTAATTATTTGTAATTCTAATTCATACCACTCGTAAAATTATATTTTAAAACCAATATCACCATCAGTATCAGTACGTTTGATGGTGATATTTTTGTTGGCCAGATTTTCAATTGTTTCCGGGTGAGGGTGATGATACTGATTGTCGATTCCGCAAGAGATAATGGCGAATTCAGGTTGGACATAGTCCAAAAAAGTGGGCGAAGTGGCGGAGCGGGAACCGTGATGACCGGTTTTTAGAATATGGCTATTTAGTGTATTGCCATATTGTTTGATTAGTTTGGTTTCGATTCTGGCGGAGAGATCACCCATCATGAGGATAGTTTGCTTTGGAGTGGATATTTTGATGGCGATGGAGGTATCATTGATGTCTAGATTTTTTGCTGGGGAAGAATCAGGGTAGAGAATATCCAGAGTAATGATCTGGTCAAAGATTATTTTTTGACCGGCGGTGGCAGTGATGACTTGAGTTGGTTTGTTTTTGATAATTTCTTGAAAGTGAAGGTATTGTTGGTTGTCATAGGCAACGTTGGTATAGACAAGATAATTGACTTGGTAATTTTCTAGAATATACAACAGTCCGGTCAAATGGTCGGAATGTGGATGAGTGAGGATCATCAGCTCGATTTCTTTATCATTGATGGGGAGATAATGATCGAGTTTTTCCAAAATAGTGCTGTCCGGCCCGCCATCGATTATTATTTGATGGGAGTAATTAGTTTGGAGGATGGTGGCGTCACCCTGGCCGATGTCAAGAAAAGTAATGGCATTGGAATTAGGCCCGGCCCAAATAACACCAATATTGCACCACGTGACAAGATTACTAAGAATCAGGATAAATAAAATATATTTATGATTGATGATGGGAAGTCGCATATTTTGAGTGAAATATTTTGGCGACGATTAAGATGACGAGGTAATAAAGGATTAAATAATGTTTATCAATATTGACATCAAGGGTGGCAAAGGGAATTTTGGCAAAAATATTGGTAATCAAGAAAAAATATTTAAGCAGCACAGCGGTAAAGGTGGTGGCTAAGATAGAAATAGAGTCAGGCAAGAAAAAAGTTGATAATAAAGATAAAAAACCAATGGCCATGACAGCGGGGATGAATGGCAGGACTAAGATATTAGTCAAAGGTGCTAAGAGAGTGAGTTGGTGGAAGCTGAACATAATGTAGGGAGCGGTGGTAATTTGGGCGGCACAAGTTTCAATGAGGGGATTTTTGATTAGTAATGGTATTCTTATTCTAGTCATAATTTTGGTTAGTGGGGCGGAAAAATAAACTAAGCCGGTGATAGCTAGAAATGAAAGATGAAAACCAGCGTCATACCAAAGAATAAAGGGATTGATAGTGATCATGATGGTGGCAGCGAGGAGAATAGCGATGGTGGGGTGGCTTTGGCGACTGAGTAAGGGAGCTAAAATGAGGAGACTAGTCATAATCAGGGCGCGGACAATTGAGGCTTCCGCTCCGGTCAGGATGGTAAAAAGTGTCATGGAGCCAAGGACAATAAAGAAAATATGCCAGCAAGACAAGCGGCCGCGGAGAAATTTATTGAAAATGACGGCAAAGATGGTCAGGTTATAACCAGAAACGACAATGATGTGAGTTAGACCAGTCGTACGGAAATTGTCATAGGCGGTGGTCGAAAGATTATTTTTGTCACCCAATAAGAGGCCGGTTAGTAAACCGGCGATATCGGGTGGAAAATATTGTTTGGTTTGTTCAATTAGTTTTAGGCGGAGGTGATAGAGAATGACGGAGAAGGATTGGGCGCGGCCGGTGATTTCTAGTTGGGGGTAAAATGATTGGGCATATATTTGATTAACAGCCAAGTAGCCAATATAGTTGAAGTCATCGCTTTGATTGGTTGGTTGGGTAATTTGGCCGGTTATTTCTATAATTTGGCCGAGGTGGTAACGTGGAAAAGCGCTAGTGGTAATTATTATTTGTCCAAAGTAGGTTTGATGATCTTTTTGAATGTGTCCCACGGTTAGTTTTTGTGAATTGTTTTTTTGGTTGGGGATATCCGTGATAATGCCGGTTAAAATTTGTTTCTCAGAGATGGTAGTAATTTGTCCGATGCTATTATTTGATTGCTGATTGATATATTGATTGATATGGTTTGAGCCACTGCCAAGACCGAGGAGAATGATGTAGATAAATACTAATTGATGGTTGGTAAAATATGACAGGATAAACAAAATTAGGATAAAGTAGACGAGATTGTGGGGGAGAGTGAAAAAGTTTGTTCCCAAGAATATCCCCGTGATAAATGCCAGACAGAACCAGATTATTAATGTGGATTTGGGGGGCATAAAAAAACTATATAAATTTGTTTATATAGTTATTTTCTAATTATGGTTGTTAACTTTGGTTAAAGAGGTTGTTAAAAATAAATTAGGAATGACGAATTACAATGTTGTAATTCGTCATTCCTAATTTATTTTTAACAACCACCACCGACACATGGGTTCCAACAAGGATCAGCTTGACCATATGTTGGCCAGTTAGGATTGCCGGCGGCTTTTTGGACCATTTTTTGAAAACTGCAATCAAACTCTTCTTTACCGTGCATCATACTTTCATAGAAATGGAGGTCGAAATGTCCGGGGAAACCATTGTCGGTAATCCCGCCATTGACATCGTGGGCGCAGCCATCCATGCTGGCGGCGATTTTTCGTGATTGCGAGTCGGTGTCGATTTGGACGGTGACGGCATTGGGTTGCCAAAGAATCCAATCATCGCCGGTGCAGCCGGGGTGAAAATCATCATAATAATTGTATATCTCCCGAATGATGGCAGTATCATTGGTGGTCAGTGGCACAACATCGGCGTGCCAGCGATCCATGCTGATGGTTTTAACTTGCAGGCTTTGGCCACTGGCTAAATCGGTGATAGTGATCTGATGGCCGCTGGATAGAAATTGATCAATGGTATTGTTGCGGACAATTTCGCCGTACTTTGGGTCCGAGCTACGGACGGTAATTTCGTAGGTGATATCATAGTCCATGAACCAGGTGATATTTTCGGCAACAGATTGAAAGCTTTCGGAATATATTCCCGGGATAGCATTGGTGGGGGCGGTTAACACTAGGTTATAGGAAGCGTTTTGGGAAGGCGGGACATTTGATTCATTAATGGCGGTGGTGCGGTTTTGACTGAGCCAGCTGTTGTTATAAAAAATACTGGTACGGTCCCAATCGCGCGCGGTGGCTAGATGAATGGGACTCGGGCCATCATTGTACCAGGTAGCGGTACCAACATTTTTTATCTGCAGGTGAAGATTTTTACTGTCACCTTGAGCGAGAGTAAATTGAGTGACATCCGGTGACAATAATTGACTGCGATACGAACCATCGGTAATATAATTATCGGTAGAATCATTGGGAATAGTGGTTTCGTTTTCTTTTGGTTTGACGGTTATGTCCCAATATATTCCATAATCTTCTAGCCAAGATACATTTTCGATGACGGGTCGAAAATATTCTCGATGGGTACCGGGTTGATTGGGGGCAATAATATTGAATAAAAAGACAGCTCGGCCGCCGGGTGGAACCACTGTGTCTTCGGTCAGCTCCCCGGCACGATTAGTAGTAAGCCAGTCGGAAGAGTCATAAAAAATACTTTGGCGATCAGGTTGGCGATCGGTGCCGAGATGGATAGGAAGGTTTTTGTCCCAAGTGGCCTGGCCGGTGTTTTCGATCAATACCCAAAATTGAGTTTCTTCTTCTGGGTATAGTTGAACATAACTACTTTGTGATATCCATTTATATGAATATTCGGTTTGAGCGTGGGTGGAAATTGGTAGGAGAATGGGAAAAAGCAGGAAAAATAATATTTTATGTTGTAGTTTCATGGACGTATTATTAATTACGAATTACAAATGACAAATTACAAATGATGAAATTGATTAGTCACATATCATTTATTTTAATTAATGGCAGCGAAAGTTTGGTCGGAGGTGTTAAGGTGGATCTGTCTAATAATAGTAAGTTTTATGGCTAGCCATATAATTAAAATAAATGATATGTGACTAATCAATTTCATCATTTGTAATTTGTCATTTGTAATTCGTAATTGTTCCACTAATTATATTTTAACATTTGCGGTGGTTTATTTTAGCAATTGACTTTTTCGAGTGCTAATTTTATTATTATAAATGTAGCCAGGAATAGTCTAATAAACATAAATTATTGTGGAAACAATCAATGAGCGTCAAAAAAATATTTTGCGGATGATTGTGGGAGACTATATCAATTGGGCTCGTCCGGTGGGTTCGGCGTGGTTGGTGAGGCGACACAAGATGAGTTGTTGCAGCGCGACGGTGCGCCATGACATGGTGGAATTGGAAAAAAGTGGATATTTAAAACAATTCCATACTTCTTCGGGACGAATACCAACCATTGTTGGTTATCGGTATTTTATTGATCATCTGATGGCGGCCAAGGATTTACCGCCGCGATTTCGAAGGCGAATGTCGTTGGTGCTAGGATCTTTGGATTCGACCAAGTATTCACAGGCGGTAAAAGTGCTAGCGACAGAGGTGGCCAATATTACCGATAGTTTGGTGATTATTAGTATGCCGGAGGATCGATGGTATATGAATGGGATGCAGTATATTTTAAATCGGCCGGAGTTTCGAGATGGGCAATTGACACAACGGATGGGTATTTTGCTTGATCGGATTGATCATATTATCGCAGATTTGCGCCGGCAACTTCCGGACGGGACATATCGGGTCTATCTCGATGATGAATTAAACTATGATTATACTCGCGATTTGGCTTTTGCGGTGAAAAAATTTCGTGACCCATTTGGTGAAAGTCATATTTTTGGTTCTGTGGGGCCGGTGCGGATGGATTATCAGATACTACCAAAATTAATGGATTTTGCTTCGAAGATGTTGGAAGATTTTTAGCTTATTTACTTCTTAAGGAGTTATCAAATGTCGACCAAGAAAGTGAAAAAGACGGTGAAAAATAATTCAGTTACTGATGATGGACAGCTACCGGACTTGGTGGAAAAATGTCGTCAACTAGATGAATCATTAAAAAGATCACAAGCTGATTTTGCCAATTATAAGCGACGGAGCGAAGAAGAGAGAAAAGGATTATTGTCGTTGGCCAAGATGGAGGTGGTATTATCTTTTTTGCCGGTCTATGAGAGTTGTCGGCGGGCGGCGGTGGTCTTAGGAAATGAAGGTGACGGTGTAAAAATGATTTTGGATTCTTTTGAGAATATTTTGCATAGTTATAGTATCAAAAAGATGGGGCCAGATATGGATACTTTTGATCCCCATTTGGCGGAGGCAGTTGGTTTTAAGGAGGGGAACAAAGCCAATAATGGTAAGGTTGCCGAAGTGGTGGAAATGGGATTTATGATGGAAGATCAGGTTATTAAACCGGCTAAAGTTTTGATTTATAAAGCTTAGTTTATAGTATTAACTTAGAGGAGAAAATATCATGAATAAGATTATTGGTATCGATTTGGGCACAACTAATTCGTGTATGGCGATTATGGAGGGTGGTTCGCCGACGGTAATCACGAACGCGGAAGGGAACCGGACCACGCCTTCGGTGGCGGCGGTGGACAAGAATGGTCAACGTTTGGTGGGACAATTGGCTAAACGGCAGGCGGTGACCAATCCGGAAGATACAATTTTTAGTGCTAAAAGGTTGATTGGGCGCCGATTTGGTGACAAAGAAGTGGCTCGTGATAAAAAACTTTTTCCTTTTAAAATTAAAAATGGTAAAAATGATTCGATTTTAATTGTCATGGACGAGAAGGAGTATACGCCTCAAGAGATTGCCGCCATGATTTTACAGAAAATGAAAGAAGACGCGGAAAGTTTTTTGGGAGAAGCAGTGACGGAGGCGGTAATTACTGTGCCGGCCTATTTTGATGATTCGCAACGTCAAGCCACCAAAGACGCGGGGAAAATTGCTGGGTTGGAGGTTAAGCGTATCATCAATGAACCGACCGCGGCGGCTTTGGCATATGGCTTAAATAAGAAGGCCAATGAAAAGATTGTGGTTTACGATCTGGGTGGCGGTACTTTTGATGTGTCAATTTTGGAGGTAGGAGACGATACGGTGGAAGTTTTGGCTACCAATGGTGATACTCATTTGGGCGGTGATGATTTTGATCAAGCAGTGATTGATTATTTGGCCGATGAATTCAAAAAAACTGAGGGTATTGATTTACGTGACGATATGCTGGCTTTGCAACGCCTGAAAGACGGTGCTGAGAAAGCCAAAATTGAGCTATCGTCAACGGTGGAGACCCAAGTTAATATTCCGTTTATTACCAATACGGCCGATGGTCCGAGGCATTTGGATGTTAAATTATCGCGGGCTAAATTGGAAGAAATCACGGATGAGTTAGTGGAAAGATCGATCGAGCCTTGCGCCAAGGCTTTAAAGGACGCCAAGTTGGATAAAAAAGATATTGATGAGGTGGTGTTGGTAGGTGGGCAGACTCGGATGCCGCGAGTGCAGGAGAAGGTGAAGGAATTTTTTGGTAAAGAACCACATAAAGGCATCAATCCGGACGAAGTGGTGGCCATGGGAGCGGCCATTCAGGCGGGAGTTTTGTCGGGCGATGTAAAAGACATCTTGTTATTGGACGTGACACCATTATCATTGGGTATTGAAACTTTGGGCGGGGTGGCGACAAAATTAATTGAGAGAAATACAACCGTGCCAACCAAAGCCAGTCAGGTTTTTTCAACCGCGGCGGACAGTCAAACTTCAGTTGAGGTACATGTGGTACAGGGTGAACGGGAAATGGCGGTTGATAATAAGTCTTTAGGTCGTTTTATTTTGGATGGAATTCCACCGGCGCCGCGCGGGGTACCGCAAGTGGAAGTGACCTTTGATATTGATTCCAATGGTATTCTCAATGTGACGGCCAAAGATAAGGCTTCAGGCAAGGAGCAAAATATTGTGATTCAGGGATCGAGTGGTTTATCGGAGGCGGAGGTGGAAAAAATGAGGCAAGAGGCGGAAGCGCACGCGGATGATGATAAGCAAAAAAAGGAATTGATTGAGGAAAGGAATAAAGCGGAGCAATTAATCTATAGTAGTGAGAAGACTTTGCGAGATTATAAGGATAAGGTGAGTGAAGCCGACAAGAAAGAGATTGAAGAAGCCGCAAAAGAGCTTAAAGAAGTTAAAGAGGGGGATGATTTAGAAAAATTACGGACAGCTAATCAAAAATTGAGCGAAGCGGTCCAAAAAATTGGGGCGGCAATGTATGAGCAGGCTAGTAAACAAGATACCAAGACTGACCATAAAAAAGAGGCCGATGAACCGGTAGTGGATGTCAAAACCAAGAAAAAAAGTGAGGAAGACAAGAAAGAATAATTTAGTTATCTTTCGAGTTATATTGTTGATACAATATGGTTAGTAAATAAATTAACCAGGTGAGAAAAATGAAAAAGTATTTTGTCGGGGGTTTGTTTATAGGTATTTTAATGTTGACCGGTTGTTCAGTTTTTGGCGACAATGACAATACCACCGACGATCAGACCGATCAAACTACCATTGAAAACAACGATAATACTTTAGTAAGTGAAGAGAACGGTAAAACGACCGATGATGTTTTGGATGATGTTTACAAGGTGGAAGACAATGAACAAGTTTTAAACAAAGCTAAAGAACTGTTTAATCTAGCCAATGACTTGGCTTTAGATTGGCAATCGGATGCTAAACTGTTATTGGTTTCATCGAAGTATTTTTCTAGTCTAAAAGATGACGGGGTGGTGGATAAATTTATTTTTTCCTCTGATTTACAGCCCCGTTATTATTGGGCGATTGATATTTCCCGCTCTGATACGAGTAAATTCACCCGTACTTTGATTTTTCGGGATGACTATATTTTAAAGAAGGGAGTATTAAATATTCCCATCAAGTATTGGAAGGTAAGTTATGCCGAAGCAATGGAAAAGGCGGATATTCTTGGTGGTTATCAGTATCGTCAAGATCATCCTAATTATCAAATTTCACAAATGCTCTCGCTAGCGGACAATAATAATTTGGCTTGGTATATTGTTTATACTTCTCCTGATTCTGAGGAGATATTGAGTATTGTTATTGATGCTTCTAGTGGGGAACAGATTGCTTAGTTGATCAATTAATGAGTTATGCTAATTAGTTATTTCCCCTGTCATCCCCGCCTTGAGCGGGGATCTCATCATTAAGTTTATTATAAACGCCTTATTGATGAGATCCCCGATAACCGGAGCGCTCCGCTTCCGGTCGGGGATGACATGAGGGACGGTTAATTAGCACTATTTATCAATTATTAATTATTTTTTAGTTTTGAGTGAAGACTATTACAAAATATTAGGTGTAAGCAAAAGTGCGTCGGAAGGCGAGATTAAAAAAGCGTATCGCAAATTGGCGCACAAATATCACCCGGATAAGGGTGGGGGAAAAGCGGGGGAAGAAAAATTCAAAAAAATTAATGAAGCTTACCGGGTTTTGTCTGATCCGGCTAAGCGTTCTTCTTATGATCAATTTGGATCGGCTGGTTTTAGAGGTGGTGGGGCGGGAGCGGGTGGATTTAATCCTGGTGATTTTGGTGGCGCTTACACTCCGGGAGGTTTTAAGGTTGATTTTGATTTTGGTGATGATTTAGGTGATATTTTCGATGTTTTCTTTGGGGGAGGGGCACGGCGCGGTTCGCGGGCGGCGAGACAAAATCAGCGGGGGAGTGATATTCGGCAGGTTTTAGAAGTTGAATTTAAGGAGGCGGTTTTTGGGCGAGAAGTGGAAGTGGAGATGGAAAAGATGATCAAATGTGAGCAGTGTGGTGGGACTGGTGCTAAAGGTAAAAAAATGGCCGATTGTTCAACTTGCGATGGTAAAGGTCAAGTGGAATCGGTTAGCCAAACTGTTTTCGGTTCTTTCCGGCAAGTTCAGGTATGTCCCCAGTGTCAGGGTAAAGGCCGGGTGCCAAAAGAAAAATGTCAGGATTGTGGTGGCGAGGGGCGACGACGCGGGCGAGTGCGGGAAACACTGGCGGTGCCGGCCGGAGTGGAGGACGGGATGGTATTGCGTCTGAAAGGGAAGGGACAGGCGGCCCTGGCTGGGGGTGATGACGGTGATTTATTGGTTCAAATTAAGGTCAAGACCGATAGTTATTTTCGACGGGAGGGGCAAAATGTAAAAACTGAAAATCATATCAATTTTACTCAAGCGGTACTTGGTGATGTGGTGAAGATTAGAACTTTGGATGGTGAATATGATTTGCGAATTCCAGCGGGGACGCAAAGTCAGACTGAATTCAAATTACCTGACCAGGGAGTACCGTTTTTGGGAAATGAGAGTAAGCGAGGGGATCATTTGGTAAATATTATTGTGGATATTCCCCAGAAAATTACTCGCGAAGAGAAAGATTTGATTAAAAAATATGCCGCGGTGCGCGGAGAAAGTTACAATGAAGAAGGAGTAATTGATCGAATGAAAAGGAAGATGGGTTTGTAGTGACAGGAGACTTTTTTAGGCTCTTGATCCTTGACCCATAATTGGGGTACGCTATGGTTAGGTTTGTTTCTATAAGGAGGCTAAAATGGTACTGAGTTGGAATATTTTTATTGGTTTTTGTATTTTGGTATCGGTGTTATACGGTTTTATTTTACAGAGAAATAAAATTATTTTAACTTTACTTAACGTTTATATCGCTGTGGCAGTGGTTGATGTGGTGGGCCCGGGTTTTAATAGTCTTATCCAAAATGTGGGTGGGGTATTATTGAATGAATCAATATCTGATCGATTGTTTTCGATGTTTTTGACGCAGACTTTTTTGTTTGTAGCCATAATTATTCTGATGTCGGTGCGAGCCGAACATGCCAAAGCCATGGCGGATGTTAAAGTGATGCATCCCTTGATTTTATCTTTTGTTTACAGTGTGTTTTTTGCTTTGATAGTTTGTTCGACAATTATGTCATTTTTGGCACCGGAGGTACAGGCGAGTATTAATTCTCAATCAACAGTTATTGCGTGGATAATGGCTAGACAATCATGGTGGATAGTTCTGCCAGTTATTTTGATGATTGTGACTAGCTATTTTATTATTCCCGAAGAAGACTAGAATATAGATTGATGTTGGTTCTTTTGGTAAAACCTGGTAGTATGTAAATGTTGCTCTAAGTTTTTTAGCGCAAGGTGTTGAAGATTGTTTTTTTTGGTGGTTATAAAAGATAGGGGTGCATAGCTCAGTTGGTAGAGCAGCTGCCTTTTAAGCAGACGGTCGGAGGTTCGAATCCCCCTGCACCCATTTAAATATAAGAGGGGGATGAGAAGTTTACACCCCTCATCTATTTAATCTATATCGGAAGGGTGAATCCCCCTGCACCCATTTAAATATAAGAGGGGGATGAGAAGTTTACCCTAGGGAGAAGTCATCGGTATCTAACGATGATTTTTTTTAATTTGTTTTAATGTGCATTGGGTTAAGATTGGGTTATGAGGGGATATTATTTTTTCGAAGTTAATATATTTTTAATTAGTTTTTTAAATTTAAATAAAAAAGATATACTGTTAATGTATAAAATTTAAAATTATTGAGGAAAAACATGAAAAGACTTTTGGCTTTGAGTATGACGCTGGTAATGTTGTTTTCGATGGTTAACGTGCAAGCGAGTACTACATTGAATGATGATAAAAATTATACTGGAGATTTAGTGATCAAGCTGGCTAGCGGGGTGGATCTGACGCGATTTATGGAGGAAAATAGTTTGACTTTGGATCAAGTACAGTTAGGTGCTGGTGGATATGTTCTGGTGCATACTGAGGAAGCTAATGTTCAAAGTAGTCAGATTTGGCGGGGTGCGGAAAGTGTTGAACAAGATGGGCAGGCCACAATTTTGACGACTGTACCCAATGATTATTACTATGTTAAGAATGGTAGTGGGTATGGTCAATGGAATTTAAAAACTATTGGTTTGGAAACTGTTTGGGACACCAATAAATGTAGCCAAGAGGTGGTGGTGGCGGTGATTGATACTGGTCTTGATTATACTCATCCCGATTTGCAAGATCTTATGTGGCTCAATGAAGATGAAATTTCAGGTAATGATTTAGATGACGACGACAATGGATATATCGATGATGTGCATGGCTATGATTTTGTTTACGATGACAATGATATTACCGATGACAATGATCATGGATCAGCCGTGACGTCGATAATTGGTGCCAATACTAATAATGAGATTGGGATGGCCGGGGTTTGTTGGAATACAACAATTATGCCGATCAAAGTGGCAAATGCCAATGGATCAGCTAGTTTGTTCAATATTGCCCAGGGTATTTATTATGCTGTTGATAATGGGGCGAAGGTGGTTAATTTAAGTTTGGGAGCGACTGTTGATCAGAAGAATGTTAGAGAGGCGGTGGCCTATGCCTACGATCATGGTGTGGTTTTAGTGGCGGCGGCCGGTAATTCTGAATCCTATGGAGTGGATATTGATTATCTTTATTATCCCGCTCAATATAGTTCAGTTATCGCGGTGGGAGCGGTGGATAAAAATGATGAAGTGGCGACTTTGAGTAATGCTTCATTCATTTCTCATCGTGGTAATGAATTGGATTTGGTGGCGCCGGGGGTGGACGTGGTGGCGGCTTTGCGGAAAGACACCGGGAGTGAATTTGCTGTTTATGAAGGTACTTCCATGTCGGTGCCGCATGTAGTGGGAGCGGTCGCGATGATGTTTAATAACGATAACTCTTTAACACCAACACAAATTGATGATTTATTGGCCTCGACGGCTGAACAGGTCAGTGATATGACGGGGGATTTTGATGTGCGCTATGGCCATGGACGATTGAACGTCAAGGCGTTAATGCAGGCGATGGGGGAAGGGGAAGATGTTGATCCTGAGCCTGATCCAGAACCAGATCCAGATCCAGATCCAATTGACGTTTATGGTAGTAATTATTTGGCTCAATGGAAGCAGCAATCAAATTATTGGGTTATGAAGCCGGGAGAAACTAGGACGTTATGGGTGGAAATTGAGAATACAGGCGATGCTCTTTGGCTACAGAATGGGGCCAATGCTGTTCATTTGGGTACTGATCGATCAATGGACCGCGGTAGTCTTTTTTATGAAAGTGGTAGTTGGTTGTCAAATAACCGTATTGCCATGAGCAGTGTTGAGGTTAAACCTGGTGAAATAGCGCGTTTTGAATTTACTATCAAAGCGCCAAATCAAGTTGGTGCCTATCGCGAGTATTTTCGACCGGTTGCGGAGAATATTGCTTGGATGAACGATATGGGTATTTATTGGGAGTTGGAGGTGACCAATAGTGATTTATATGCCGCAGCTTGGCGCGATCAGTCAGAATATCTGAATTTACAGGTGGGTGATCAAGCGACTAGTTGGATCGAATTTTTGAATACGGGTACAGCGACTTGGCAGAAGGAAGGAAATAACGCTCTTCATTTGGGGACGACTCGACCGATGGATCGATCTAGTTATTTATATGATGCCGATACTTGGCTCTCGGTTAACCGGATGGAAATGGACCAGACCACAGTGGCGCCGGGAGAGGTGGGGCGATTTACTTTTGACGTCCAGCCATCCCGAACAGGAGTATTTTATGAATATTTTCAACCGGTGGTGGAAAATCTTAAGTGGTTACAAGATTGGGGAGTGTATCTGAAATACGACGTAATATAAGATTGTTAAACAAATCAATAAAAAAATTACGAATTAAGAATTACGAAATTAATTAGTCGTATATCATTTATTTTAATTAATGGCAGCGAAAGTTTTACCTCGGTGATGATTATTTCGAATTATCAGTAATTTTTTTTGCGGCTAGCCATATAATTAAAATAAATGATATACGACTAATTAATTTCGTAATTCTTAATTCGTAATTTTTTTATTGATTTGTTCTAGGTTTCTTTTTTGATTATTTGGATAAATGCATCTTTGGGAATTTCAACCTTTCCAATTGATTGCATTTTTTTCTTACCTTTTTTCTGTTTTTCCAATAATTTACGTTTGCGGGTAAAGTCGCCGCCGTATAGATAGCCGGTGACGTCTTTGCGCATGGCGGGGATGGTTTCCCGAGCGATTATTTTGGCGCCAATGGCTGCTTGGATGGGGATTTTAATCATTTGGCGGGGAATAATTTCTTTGAGTTTGCCCACAATTTGGCGGCCCATGGATTCGGCTTTGTCGTGATGGGTAATAATGGCTAGCGATTCAACTGTCTCATTGTTGACTAAAATATTTAGTTTAACGAGGTGGCCGGGTCTAATATTGGTTATTTCATAGTTCATGGAAGCATATCCTTGAGAAACGGATTTTAGCTGGTCATAATAATTGGTGATTAATTCCGATAAGGGAATTTCAAAAGTAAGCAGGGAGCGGTCGGTGCCTAAAAATTGGGTGTTTTTGTATTGGCCGCGGTGTTTTTTGGTCATCTCCATGATGTTGCCGATATAGTTGTTAGGGGTGATAATTTCGGTTTTGGTCCATGGTTCAGATATTTGGACGATAGCAGCGGCGTCGGGCATTTGACCGGGATTTTTAATGACAATGGTTTCGCCATCGGTTTTTTGGATGGTGTAATTGACGGTTGGGGTGGTAAGAATAACGTCGAGGTTAAATTCTCGCTGGAGCCTTTCTTTGATGATTTCGATGTGCAGTAAACCAAGAAAGCCACACCGATAGCCCGGACCGAGATTGTCGGACATTTCTGGTTCGAAAGTGAAAGAAGCATCATTGAGGCTAAGTTTTTCCACAGCGTCTTTTAGATCGTCATATTCCTGGCCTTCTTCACAATATATGCCGGCAAAGACTTTGGGGGGAATTTCTTTGTAACCGGGTAAGGCAGTGGTGGCTGGGTTGATGGTGGTGGTGACGGTGTCGCCCACGCGGCACTCATTGACGCTCTTTAAGCCAGTGGCAATGTAGCCTATTTCACCGGTGTTGATCTGATTTTGGGCTTGGTAATGAGGTAGAAGATAACCTAGTTGAGATATTTGCGTTCGGTGTTGGGTGGTAATTAATTCAATCGTATCGTCTTGATGAATAGCCCCGTTGACGACGCGCACGAAAGCAATAACACCAAGATAGGAATCGTATTTGGAGTCAAAAATTAAAGCTTGGGTGGGAGAGTCACTTCTCCCAGCGGGGCTGGGTATTTGTTGGATGATGGCCTCTAGAAGTAGTTCCACATTTTCACCGGTTTTAGCGCTGACGGCTAATATTTCTTTGGGTTTAAAGCCAAAGGTATCGCATATTTCTTGGCTTATTTCGGCGGGTCGCGCGGCGGGTAGGTCTATTTTATTTAATACGGGGATAATGGTGAGATCATGTTCCATGGCGGCATAGGTGTTGGCGACAGTTTGGGCTTGGATGCCTTGGGAAGCATCAACCAGGAGGATGGCGCCTTCTACGGCGGCCAGGCTGCGGGAAACTTCATAGGCAAAATCGACATGGCCAGGGGTATCGATGAGGTTTAAGATGTAATCTTGGTATTTCATGCGAGCGGGCGTGAGTTTGATAGTGATACCTCTTTCTTGTTCAAGATCCATGGTATCCAACATTTGGTTGGTCATTTTTCGTTTATCAACACTATTGGTTTTTTCCAGGAGTCGGTCAGCCAGAGTTGATTTGCCGTGATCAATATGGGCAATAATACAAAAATTACGAATTTTATGGAGAGGGTAGGTCATGGTATTATTTTATCATACAACCAGCTATATCTGAGATATAATATAGTTATGGAAAATATTGTTTGGGCCACCAAAATTATTAATAGTCGTTGTCGAGTACGCCAATCGAATCGGATGTTGGGGCGGGTGGTGGAGTTGGTGGTGGATGCCAATAAACCACGGGTGATTGCTCTGCTGATCAAGAAAAGTCGGTGGACAAAGGAGGTAAGGATTATTGATATCGATCGGGCGGTGGATTGGTGGAATGGTGTTATGCAAGTTCAGGGTCGGATATTAAATCATAAACTGATGACGATTAGTAAGCAGTTGGTACAAGATAAAATAATGGTTTTGGGACGGCGGGCATATAGTATTGGTGGGGAGAGGTTGGGCGTAGTAACTGATGTGTCTTTTAATCTTGTTGATGGTTGGATTGATCATTTTGTTGTCGATAATGGTTTTGGTTTATGGAAAAAGAGTACCGTTTTGTCGGCTGATTGTTATGTTGAAACTAATCAGAAGGGAGTTATTTTTAAAACCGGAGCGGCTCTGGTGAAAATGAAGAGCCAGGTGGAATTAGAGCTGATTAGTTAAATTTATTTTTTGGATCGTTGGCCATGGTATTTGTGGTGAATTTCTTTGAGTTGTTTGTCGGTGAGGTGGGTGTATATTTGGGTGGTGGTAACTGAACTATGACCGAGTAGGGATTGAACGCTACGCAGGTCGGCGCCGTTAATTAGTAGGTCGGTGGCAAATGAGTGGCGGAGGGTGTGGGGAGTGACTGGTTTAACCACACCAGTTTTTTTACACATTTTTTTGATAATTCTTTGGATACTACGGGCCGACAGAGGTTCAGTTTGGTTATGTTTGCGGTAATGATTGACAAAGAGATAAGGGCTTAAGTCTTTCCTTAGTAATAGGTATTTATTAATATTGGCTTCGGCAAGAGAGGAGAGGAAAACGATTCGTGATTTGCCGCCTTTGCCGATGATGGATATTTCTTGGCGTTGGTGGCTAATATCTTCTCGTTTCAATTTGATAAGTTCACTGACTCGCAGGCCGGTGGAAAATAGAGTGTGAATAATGGCTAGGTCGCGTATTTCGATGATGTTTTTGGGGTCGGGTTGGTATTCTAGAAGCTGGTTGATTTCATTATATTCCAGAAATTGGGGCAATCTGGTTGGTAATTTAATTAATTCAATTTTGGCGGGACTGTAAGAGTTGATATCATTTTTTTGCAGGTATTTGAACAAGGCTCGCAGGGCAATCAGGTGATAATTTTGGGTGCGGTGGGTGATAGTTTCGTCGCGCTGGTTTTTGTGGGTCAATAGATGCAGGCGATAGGTCCGAATGATCTTGGCATCGATTTTGTCCGCGGGTATATCTTTGGTAAAATTAAGAAAGCGTTTTAAGTAATGTTGGTAATTTTCTAATGTTTTTTGACTTTTACCTTTTTCAATTTGACAATATTCCAGAAATTGATTGATGGCGGCGGATAGCTTCATGTTTTTATTTTATTTATATAAATTATTGTGCGACTTAATTATAACGGTAGATAATGATAAATTACAAATTTACGAGTTGTGCTAATTAGTCGTTCCCCTGTCATCCCCGCCTTGAGCGGGGATCTCATCATTAAGTTTATTATAAACGCCCTATTGATGAGATCCCCGATAACCGGAGTGCTCCGCTATGCTCCGCTTCCGGTCGGGGATGACATGAGGGAGATGGTTAATTAGCACAATTCATCAATTTCTAATTTCTAATTTGTAATTAATATGTTATCAACAGCACATTTGGTGGTGGGGGCGGCGATCGGGGCGAGTGGGGCTAGTTATGCCGAAATATTGTTTTATTCGGTGATTATGCATTTTCTTATGGATACGCTGCCCCATTGGGATCCTGATTTTACCAAGAATAGACGGTTTTTTGTTATAGCTTCGGTGGATATGCTAGTGGGTTTGTGCTTGGTTTTCGGGTTAGTGGGCAATGATTTGAATCCTAAAATTTTAATTGGGATGATGTTTTCGATATTGCCAGACGTGATAACTTTCTTTTTGTTAATGTGGAAAACAACATTTGGTCAAAATTATATTGAGTGGCACAAGATGATCCAAAATCGAAATAATCACTGGGGTGGGATTTTATCGCAGTTGTTGGTGATATTGTTGGGGGGTTTATTATTGATAATTTAATTTTATTAAGTATAAAAAACTTCTACAATGTATCTAGTAGGAGTTTTTTTATGAGTCAAATGGAAAGAATATTATTGACTGGATTGACAATATTGATCGGGATGTATGTGATGGTAATGTTTTTAACCTGTTTGATCGATGATAATTCTTTGTATATTGTTTTAATTTTGGTTAGCTGGTTAGTAGTTTTGGGGTGGGTTTGGTATTTTGATTTATCGATAACTGGTTTATGGTTAGTCAGGCGGTGGTTTTGGGGTGGATTGATATCGTTATTGATTTGGTTGATAGTATTATCTCTATGGTCAATGCTCGGTTATGGCGTTTTTCTGGGGTTTTCCGGGACGGGAATCATATCAAAACTGGGGCTGTTTATTACGATGGCGATATTTTGCCAAGTTATATATGGTCAATGGATGATGAGCAGGATAAAATTGTGGGTGGCCAATCAATATGCGAGGAGTTTATTGTTCAGTGTTTTTTCGGCGGCGGTATTACTACTTTTTCTGGATATTAGTTTGGCAAATTATTTAATTATGGTCAGTTTGGCTTTTTTGGCGGAGCGGCTGGGATATTTTTTTGGTGGTAGCCTCGCGGTGGCGGTTTTGGTAGGGTTTATGTTTTGGGATAGCATTATTAATTTTATATTAATTAATGATCAGTGGTTAGTGGTTGGCATGCCGGGACCGGCGTTAGTTCTGGTGTTGGTGTTGATTGCTTGTGTGGTATTGTTGGAAAGCAAAATGAAGAGAAGTTAGCTGGTATAATGTAAATAGGGCAAGATTTCTTATTTATTTTCTTAGGAGTGGAAAAAATATTATGTCTAAACAAGATATTAGACAGATGGAGCTAAATCAGGCAGTTTTTTGGAAAGATAAGGCGATATTGTTTAGCCTGGCATTGTTGGTGGTGTTTTTGTTGCTGGCCTGGATAATGTGGATTATGCTATATCGACAGTCGAGTGTGGTCATGGGGATTCCGGTTTATTTTAATTTTTTACAGTTTAACGAGAAGTTATATAAATATGTGATTCCGATTTTTGGTAGTGTGGTAGCCTTGATTCATCTATTGATTGCTTTTTTTGCTTATAACCGAGAAAGACTGGTTAGCTACTTTTTGATTGGCGGGGCGGCTTTTTTGGAAGTGCTGGTGTTGGTGACGGTGATTTATTATATGTCGTATGTTTGATCTATAATTACAAATGAACGAGTTGTATGAATTAAAATTGTCATCCTGGAAGCGAAAGGCCCTGCGGGCCGTTTCGATATCCAGGACCCCCTAAAGTACAAAGGGAGATGAATATTAATAATGCTTAAGTGGTAAGGGGGTCCTGGATAAGAAGCGCTACGCTTTCTTTCCAGGATGACAGTTTAAAATTAATTCACGCAATTCGTTAATTCGTAATTATTTTTTTATGTCTAAAAAATATATTTCATGGATAGATAGCTATTGGTTTAAGCGTAGTCTGGAGATTTTCCCCGGATTGTTAAGTTGGAGTATGCTGATAGTGCCGCTGGTTTTTTCTTTTTTTAACCCCCAATTGGTGGCGGTGTGGGTGATTATTTTTGATTTGTATTGGTTATTCAAGGCGGTGGAAATTGGTGGACGGTTGATAATTGGTTATCGGATGATGAAAAGGGAACAAAAAATAGATTATTTTACTATTTTAAAAAAATTGACCAAAGCCGAAATTCCGGGCGGGGTTTGGGGTTGGCAGGATATTTATCATGTGGTAATTTTACCTTCCTACAACGAGACGGAGGAAATTATTGTCCCTTCGTTGGATTCATATTTAGCGGCCAAATATCCTAAAGAGAAGATTATTATTGTGTTGGCTTTGGAGGAGAGGGCGGGTGAGGAATTAAATAAAAGGGGGGAACGACTAAAGGCCAGATATCAAGATAAATTTGGTGATTTTTTGATCACAATTCATCCCGACAATATTGTGGGGGAGATCAAGGCTAAGAGCGCCAATGCTACTTGGGCGGGGCGAAGATTGCGGGAATATTTGGATGAAAAAAAGATCGATTATGAACAAGTGATAGTGTCGAATTTTGATTGCGATACTCGGGTTCATCCGCAGTATTTTGCTAATTTGTCGTATAAATATTTACTGAATGAAAAAAGAACCAGGCAAAGTTATCAGCCGATCCCTATTTACAATAATAATATTTGGGATGTGCCTTTAATTACTCGCACTATTGCTTTTTCTTCTTCGTTTTGGCAGATAGTTGAATCGACTAGAAGTTATCGAATGGTCAATTTTTCCAGTCAGGCGATGAGCATGAAAACTTTGGTTGATATAGATTTCTGGGATGTGAGTGTTGTGTCAGAGGATTCCAAACAATACTACCGAGCGATGTTTAAATATGCCGGGGATCATAGCGTGATTCCGATTTTGACACCGGTTTATATGGATGGAGTGTTGGCCGGAAGTTTGTGGCAAACGATGGTGGCACAGTATGCGCAGATGCGGCGTTGGGCATATGGGATTGAACATTTTCCCTATATGGTGCGAGCCAGCCTTAAAGATAAATCAATTGGTTGGTATCGTAAGTTGGTGGAAACGTGGCGTATTCTCGATGGTCATTTTTCCTGGGCAACGGGTAGTTTATTTGTGTTGTCGGCGGGCTGGTGGCCGTTTTTGTTGAGTTCTTCTTTTTCTGAATCACCGTTGTCATTTTATTTACCTTTTTGGGCTGATCGACTATTAACTATTTCTTGGGTTGGTTTATTTGTGGCGATGGGTATATCGTTTCTAATGCTACCGCCGCGGCCGCCCAAATATGGAAACTGGAATACTTTGGAGATGATCTTAACTTGGGTGATGGTGCCGATCAATTCATCTATTTTTGGTTCAATTCCTTCGCTTGATGCGCAAACTAGATTGATGCTGGGTCGTTATCTTGGTTTTTTTGTGACGGAAAAACAAATTAAGAAAAAATAATTATATTCAGATCTAGATTGTTTTGGAGGATTTTTGGTATAATTTAATATCGGGGATTAGCGCAGTTGGCTAGCGCGCCTGCTTTGGGAGCAGGAGGTCGTGGGTTCGAGTCCCACATCCCCGATTTTTTCTGATAACCGCCGGGGCGGTTTTTATTATTATGATGGGGTGATACATTTAATGGAAGTTTTATGCGCCAGATAAATATTGATGCAAAAAATACTGAACAGTTGAGTGCCGACGAAGTCTGGAAAGAAACAGTTGAACATCGTTTTGTATTTTTTTCTAAGTTGGGGGTAGCTCAGATGATGGTGGGCAGGTTAAAAGATGCCATTGATTCATTTGAAAAAGCGTTGGAATTAAAGTCTGATTCGCTTGATTCATATAAATTGCGGACGATATTAAGCCATGCCTATTTGCAAGCCGGTAATTTGGAAAAGGCGGCGGCAGTGGGAAAAAAAATTCTTTCTGACGGTCAGGATTTTTTACGTAAAGAAAATAGTGATGAATTGTACCAATGTATATATGATAATGTGATTAACTCTTCGCGGGGGTGGGAAAAGGAGAAATATTTGCATGAAGCCATGAAGAAATTTCCCAATGATCCAAACTATTTTTTTCAATATGGATTGGAAAAGCATGAACAAAAGGATTATAAATCAGCCCGGATCTGTTATGACCGAGCGTTGACTAAGGCAATGGAATATAAAATGAAAAATATGGGGGCTTTAATGATGGCCAATGCGGAAGTGTGCTTGATTGATCAGGATTATGAGCGGTCATTGGAATTGTATAAAGGGGCTTTATTTTTTGAACCTGGGTATTTACCGGCTTGGGCGGGAGTGATAAAGCTAAATATTTTGATGAATAAGTTCGAACCGGCCAGGGAGGCTTGTGAGTCGGCATTGGAAGTGTGTTCTGAAGAAGACGTTAAATTAATTACGCAAATGATGGCCAATATTGATTATCAATTACATAATATTGATAAGGCATTGGCCGGGTATGAAGAGGTGCTGAAGATCGACCCGGAGAGCTGTTGCTCACATAAGAACATTGGTTTGTGTTATTTGAAGAAAGGGGAGATTGAGGGTGATAAAAGTAAATATTTAGCTATAACAATTCAAAAGCTAAAAGATGCGATCAATTTTAATCCAAATTGCCCTCATGCCCGGGAGAGTTTGAAGTTGTGCTGCCAGCGGGTAGGGAAGATTGAGGACTATAATTTATTTGTTCAAGAAATGGTTTGGGGCAAGCAATCAGGAAGGAAGTTACAATATTTAGTGGATTTACCGGAAGAAGTTAAGCGAAAGTTAGAGCAAAAAGGGAATAACGTTGATTTAAATATTATTAGTTATTGCGGAAATGAAGAATTTGAACAGAAGTCATCCAAGAAAGGTCGGGGGGTGGTAATCAGAGGAACGATAGTGTTTTAAATAAGTTTTATAATTATCCTTGAGTCAAGTTTTAATTGAAACATCAGCTAGGCACTGCCATTTATCCCAATCTGATTTGGAGACTTTATTTGGCGTGGGATACAAGTTAAATAAACGTAATGATTTGTCCGTGCCGGGTAGTTTTGCGGCGGAGGAAACCGTGACTTTGGTAGCTGGCCAAGGGCAATTGGAGCGGGTGCGGGTGGTGGGGCCGGTCCGAGAAAAGACGCAAGTGGAAATAAGCCGAAGTGATGCTGATATGTTGAAAATCAATCCCCCATTAAGATTGTCGGGGGATTTATTTGGTTCGGTGGGAGGTAAATTAATCGGTCCGGTCGGAGAGGTTGATTTGGTGGAGGGAATTATTGTGGCGCAGCGACATTTACACGGTGATAAGAAATTATTTAACCAATTGGCTATCGTTGATGGGAGTTCTGTTTTGGTTAAATTGGCCAATACAGATGAGGTGGTTTTTGATAATGTAATAGCCAGGGTTAGCCAAGGGGCGGAATTGATCATACATATTGATACCGATGAAGCCATTTGGGCGAAAATTGACGAGAGGACAATGGGTGTACTGGTTAAGTAATAATGGGTTATAATGAGAAGTAATAATATAACTTAGAAAATATGGAACAAGAAAAAGCTTTGCTGGCGGCCAAGGAATTACTGGTCAAAACTCAATTGATCAATCTGGCGACGGTTGATACTACCGGCGCTCCCGAGGTGCGGATGATGCTCAATGGAGGAACGGAAGGATTGGACTTATGGATGATTACTAACGCTTCTTCATCAAAAATGGAGCATATTGGTAATGATCCGCGGGTGTGTATTTTTGCGGCCGATGCGGAAAAATTACGTGGCTTGAAAGTTTGCGGTGAAATGGAAGTGATTGAGGATATGGCTGTGAAAGAAAAAGTCTGGAAAGAAGAATGGCGACAGTGGTATGCCGATGGTCCGGCTGATTCGGAATTTGTGTTGATGAAATTGCACGCCAAACGTTTTGTCTATAGTGATGGGATGGATTATACGAATGGGGAATTATAGATTAATTTAAAGTTAATTTTTTTCCTTGGCTTGACATACATTTATTATTTTATATACTAGAGTTGCTATGGAAAAGAAGCTGCTAACAAATTGTCATAATTATCGATTTAATTGGCCGACTTGATGTCGACTTGGGTAATATGAGTTAGCAAAGACAGATTAGCAACATACTTATACCGGGTCACATAACAGGGACGCGGTTTTTTTATTGTCAGGTAGTTCAATGGTAGAACGGTGCACTGTTAATGCACAAGTTGCAGGTTCGAGTCCTGCCCTGACAGCTTTTTAATTTAACTAGGTTATGAAAACGAAGAAGAAGATAATTGAAGTGCGGAATTTGGATAAGGTGTTTCGTCTGAAACTGAAGAAGTCGGGTTTGGTAGCGGGGTTGGCGTCGGTGGTTAAACCGCAATATAAAGAAGTGCGGGCGGTGGATGATATTTCGTTTTCGGTTAACGAAGGTGAGTTATTGGCCTTTATTGGACCCAATGGAGCGGGTAAGTCGACTACTATTAAAATGTTGACGGGGATACTTTACCCGACGGGTGGGGAAATTAGTGTACTGGGTTATAATCCGGCGAAAGAACGGCAGCAACTAGCTTATCATATTGGTAGTGTTTTTGGGCAGAAACCCCAACTTTGGTATCATCTTCCGCCGCAGGACACTTATAATTTGTTTGCTCG